>JAJYPK010000140.1 GCA_021795465.1 Bacillota bacterium | reverse complement strand
TCCGCGGCAATCTGAGCCACCGTTTTTTCTTCTTTGAGCATCTCCAAGGTCACTTGCGCCTTGAATGTCGGCGTATGATGTTTTTGCTTTGGCATGACCAATCCAGTGTAACACTTCAGGGGTCCCCTTTCGTGGCTAGTTTTCTGGGACCACTATAGTCTTCCCGCGGCAAGAGCGGTAACCTGGATGGAGGAAAAACTACCAGGACAAAAACAACAATGAAGCCACGACCCTTCTTGCATAGAATTTTGTTTCACGGCGCAGCCTTTCATGGGGATGATCGGGACGATTCGAGGGCGAATGTCCCAGAACCTGCATGAACGCTTCCCGACAAGACATTAAGTCGTTGGGGTGTTGGTTTGGAACCAGGGACCGCTGACCGTGCTATAATAAGGCAACACTTTCCAGAAAGGCGGCTCGACCATGGACACGACTGCACCCGGCGTTCCGACCTTTCGATTAACACCCCCATAGACTTCTCTCGATGAGAATTTAGCCAATTTATCTTAACGAGGGAATTGCTATGTCTATTGGGCAATATCCTCAGTTCCTGCGCTACTGGATTGGAGACACGGCGTCGCTGTGGTGGGGTAACACTTTTCAAGTGGCCCTCTATTGGGGCCATGGCGACCCATGCCCACGGTGCCCAGGAACTGGGGTGGTTGAGCTTTTGGTCCACGACTCCCGTGTTAGGGGGTGGCCCTATCGTGGCTCGGTTGTGTCTCCGTTTCGGGGTTCGCCGAGTGATGGTCACGGATTTTTGCTTGCGCGCGGGGGTGTATGGCGCCCTGGCAGTTTGGCTCGCATGGCATGGCGTCGGCCATGGGGGGTTATCGATGCGGCTAGTGCCGCATGGGGCCTGACCTTTATCGCCAACGCCAGCGGTGGGCCCAGCTTATGGCCGCGTCTGATCCCCGAAACGGGTCTGCCGCTCGCCATGAAACTAGAGCAAACGGGATGGAATGTCTCGGCTGTGGGTGGGTCGATTACGGGAGGGTTGCTGGCTATGGTGGTGCCGCTTTCGGCGTTGGCGCTGATTGCCGGTGCGATCTTTCTGGTAGCCGGGCTGAATCTGGCGGCACTCTCCCTACCCCCGCGCCGGGTTCCGAATTCCAGCAAATCAGAGAGCATGCCGCCTTACGGCCATGGTCTCTTGTACGGACCGATGTCCGCCTATGGGCACCGCTGCTCGTGTTTTGGCTGAGCAATCTCGGGGCCGGGGATCTGACCGTGGTTGAACCGGTCATGGTGCACGCTTGGCACGCCCCGGCGTTCTTCTTCTACGGCCTGCTGGGAGCCGTAGGCGCTCTCATGGCGACGGTCGGGGCCTGGTTTTAGCCCAGTCGGCGGTCCTCGCGGACGATGCTGACCCGACTATGGCTCATGGAAATCGTCGCGGGATTGGCCATCGCTGGATACGGGGTGGGTTTGTCGCACCCGGTTTGGGCGTTTGTGGGGGACATCGTCAGCGCCGGCCTGGCCGGGGGTACGGCAGTCCTAGTGATGGAGTTGCGGTTTGAGGCTTTGGCCGCAGACCGGCGCGCTGTGGTCCTCGCCCATATCCGGACCGTTCTGCAAGCAGCCGGACCCATCGGCGCACTGATGACTGGGCAATGGCGGGGCGTTGGTTTTCCCGTATACGAACGATGACAAGATGCCACATATTCGGATGCGATCGGATTCCAAGCCGGATCCAAGAGATACGTTGAAAGTGACAAGGAGGTGCCCATAATGAGCGTACGAAAGAAGGTGCCCAAAATACGTACCACAAAAGTATCGACCCAATTGGTCAATAAGGTTCGTCGGCCGAAAGCTATTGAGACGAAGGCGGAAGTCAATGGACGATTGCAAGCTTTGGGTCGCATGGTCATTCAACGGCACCTTGAGGCGTTCAAGCGATTAGCGGACAAGTAAAAGGCAGGCTGAGTTATGAAGACGCGGTCTAGATTCAACGTTAGGTGATCTCCGTCATCGGGAAAGGGGCCGTTGGTGTTAAATATATTTGAAGAGTGCCCTTATGTAGTTTTCAAATGGGTTTCGGAATTGAACTTTATCCCGATGGTGCTGATAAAGTTGCAGTTCTCATCTACTCCATTATCACTACACACGTATTTCACGATGCTAAGAAACAGACGGCCATGACACCGAAAGCACGATATCATTATGACAAACACTGTGTGATAGTCAGAGTAAGGCCACTTTAAGCAGGAATTTAACCATCACCTGGCGTAATTCTCCTCATAGTACGACTACTGCAACCAGGGAGAATGAAGAAAATCATTGGTTAAAGATCGTGACGCGATAATTACTCTGAGCAGATCCGCATGGATTACTTCTGCCATATTAGCTACTCTTTATTCTGCGATGGCCATTGCTCGTCTCGATAGTGGGCGCGCTACGACGTGGGATTTTGGCTATTACAGTCAAGGGCTCTGGCTTATTGGTCAAGGCCATTGGATCGCCCACTCAAGTTTGAATGGGCATTGGGCGTTGAGGGATGCAGGTTCTTGGATTCTCTATCCGGTAGGTTGGCTCTATCCCTTCCTTCATTCACCAGGAATCCTGATTTTACAGGCGATAGCCATAGCTTCGGGGATCCCTTTTCTATAGTGGTGGATGCGGCGTTACCATTTACCCGTTTCAATGCAGTGGGGAATTATTGATTAAGCCCATACTTCAAGGCTATGGGGTAGGGCTTGCCGCATCGGCCCTCGCATTAAGTCCCCTGGTATGGATACAACTTTTTTCCCCCGGGCAGCCTTCGATACCATTGATATTTCCAGACATTTATAAAATTAATCTGGCGAACCTCATCATCCCGGTTCGGACCTGGTGGCGGTATGGATCGTCCATCAAGATGACGGGAAACAAATACGAGCAAGATGGATTTCTCGGCGGGATTTTTCTGGTAGGGATGATTATCTTGAGCCTATATCCTAAGAGAAAGTGGCGCCCTGCCGATCAGGCCCTGTTAGCGTGGATAATCTGGTTTTTCATCTTGGCATTAGGCGCCTTCCTGTCGATCGATGTTCACATGAACACCAAGATTCCTGGACCTTCTGTCATTTTGCCTGCGCTCCATAGCATTATTGATGCAAGATTCATGTGGGGAGTCTTTTGGGGATTGGGACTTCTTATAGCGATTCGGGTGCACCACGTAAAAACCTTCACGCTCCGGATGCTGGTGATGTCATGGGCTCTGGCTGTGGTGGTCAGTTGGCGGCCTGCACCCTACCCGGTGCAGGACGAACATGCCAACCCATGGATCACGACATCGGTGCAGAACGGAAAAATCGGTCCCACCGATACTATTTTAGAAGTTCCCTATGATTTGGTATTGAACTCGAATAATAACGTGTTCTACACGCAAATATGAAATCACTTTAGCTATCGGCTCGCGGAAGGATATTTATTTGCTGAAGGGCCGGGTGTCAAGTATTTTACAAATCTCATTGACTACTGGGTAACGATTCAACTGTTTGGTCCGCATTCGACGATCACCCATTTCAATGCCAGGAAAGTTACGCACCCGGCCCAGGCTTTCCAGCATTTCTTGGCGGTGACTCACCCCAACTATGTGGTATTGACTCGGATGCCGCATGAGCACTATATGGACCATTGGATTACACGCTATTTGGGGCCGCGAAATGGGAACCAAGGACATACATTTTGGTGGAAATTGGGGTGGAAGATGGGCACAAGCCACCCGTAGTACTGGTCCTTGGCTGCAATTGGCGACAAGGAGTGCAAAAATTTGTGGGTAAAGATTAGATCGTGTGGAGAGGTCAATAAGGCATATCCTACGTGAATAGATTTTATTTAGGGCAACGGATAGGTGGGAACCGAGACCAGTCGGTACATAACGGTCGGCGCGTATCCATTTGGGTTGGACCCAAACCCCTCGAGTATGGTACTGGGCAGTTGAGCACTAATGCCAGTGATGGTAAATGAAAAACCCGCATTGGCTCCTGACTTGCCAGCAATCACCGTGGCGGTGAGAAAACCCAGGACGGAAACGCGGTCCGACTTGTTGTTGGTACTATTACCGACGGGAAGGTAGATGGTCTCACCAGGAGTAGGGTTGGATAACTGATTCCAGATGCTTGATCCATGGCGAGTACTTACCGAACCGCCAACATCTACATAGGCGCCTGACCGGTACTGTAAGATTCCATAGTTGCCGGAGCCAAAGAGATTGTGAAATTCAATGTCAATGGCGGAGGACGGTGTTCCAGGCGGAAGTGGAGGGACGCGGGATCCGTTGCTGTCATTGAGTTGCCCGTCATTCTGGTTGTTGTCTTTCGACTCATGTCGGCCAGGTTGGTCCTGACCACGGTAGGCAAAGAACGTGGTGCCTATCGGGATATTCGCCTCCCATGTGTTCTTCGTTTTATTCGTTTTATTCGTTTTCTTCCCCTTGTTCGTAGTGTAGATCCCCGTTGCTGGCATCGCTAATGGTAACAGGGCATTTTTAGGGACTCCCGTCTGCATGCCAACGACCACCGCCGAGACGGGAGTCACCTTGGCCCGAGGTACCCCGACTGCCCCTCCAAAATACATTGGGGTGGTACCCGTATCGGATACCTCTATCAAAACCATTCCCAGATAGGGCTGTAATGCTGTTTGTTGTGCCGATGTTAAATCGTTCAAGTAGCTGGTCGTAATTAGTCGGACGGTGACTGTGGGTGCTTGGGACAACCCTTGGTTCGGCAAGGCATGGGCAATGTTTTGTTCATAGACGAAAGTTGCAGCCTGCTTGGCAGGCGGCGAGAGATTACTTATTGACTGCGTACCATTCCCGGATGCGATTTCCTGATTGAGTTCTTGTGTAATGGCCTGGCCAGCCGCGAGTGCTGCGGCCGAGGTGGCGGCGCGTGACTGGTTGCGCAAGACATAAACCCGGCCGACGTCCACCGACAGAGCAGCAGCACCAATAATAGCTCCCATGAAGATGACCATGAGCGGGATCGTTTGGCCTCGTCGAGAGCGCCAATTTACTGTTAGCAATGATCGTCCCCCTTGCATTTTTTAGGTGCCGGTGCCGGGCCCGGTGTCGGCCCCTCCGTCATGATGGGGTTCGTTGAGGTAGCAGAACCAATATGACCGTTTGGCGCATCTTCTTGTGGCATAGTGAGGATTTGTTGTATTTGAATATTCTTTTGACCAATGATGGGGATCAGCACGGGGTAATGGTAATCGACCGTGACCACCACCGTAGCCGGGGCGCCAGTGGTAATACTAGTCGGAGCACTGTAGACATCCCATACCAATCGGTATCGGGTGGAGGAAAATGGTGATGGAGGCGTATACCGTGTCGTGGTGGCCGATGCGTTGAGGCCTACGCCGGACACTTGTCTATCGATTGCGGTGCCAACCGTGGTAACGCTCATACCTAAACTTGCTTCGCGGACACCAATACGCGCCGCTTGTTCCACGTTAATGAATCCATACATGATCAGGCCAAACTGGATGATGGCGTACAAAAACAATAGCAACAAAGGCACGATGAGAGCAAATTCGACTAAAGCTTGTCCGTTACGCCCATTAATCCCACGAGCCAACATAATTCTTCTCACTCGGGATGGTCCCTTCATGTGTATAATTAATTATTTACAATTTACTCTGATATGGACGGTTTTGTATACTGTTATGTGAGGAGAGGAAAATTTGTTTACGGTGTATCTCGCGTTGAATGACCGTACATCCCCTTCGATGGAGGATGTGCTTGACTTCGTCAAAACTATGGATGGCGCAATATTTGCTGGCTCTTCGACTGACATCCGAGTGGCCTTGACGGAGTGTGCGGCTAACAACCCCGGGGTGCTTATACTGGATGATGGTCTATTAATCGACAATGAGGGGCTTATTGAAGCGATTGCCACGACACCGTATCCCATCGTTCTACTGGCCAATCCCGATATCGCCAACGTGGCTCGCCGAGCTTTGGCAATTCACGCGGCTGACGTGGTGTCCCGCTCCGAGTGGCAGCACGAGCTTGGTCCAGCGGTAGGTAGACTGGCTACCAGCCTCGCCGGCGAGGCGCGGAAACCAGGGCGCATTCTTAGTGTATTTTCGTCAAAAGGTGGCTCGGGAAAAACTACAACGGCTGTAAACTTATCGGTGGCTCTCGGTATGCGGGCACGTGAGCCGGTTGTCTTAGTGGATTTGGATGTCGCTTTTGGCGATGTGGCCGCAATGGTGGGGAGTACACCACAAGTGACTATGTATGATCTAAGAGACACCGAATGGGATAGCGTAACAGTCAAGAAAGCACTAACGCGAATAGCCCCGAATGTCTGGATTCTTCCAGCGCCGTTGCGACCAGAGGAAGCCGAGGATATTCATTCTGAAGATTTGGTGAAGCTGTTGCATGCGCTTAAGAACGAATTTACCTATGTGGTTGTCGACATGGCGCCCAGTTACGATGAGTTAAATGTTACGGCACTAGACATGAGTGACGTCATCCTGACGATTTGTACGCCCGACGTTGTGACGCTTCGTACTGTGGGCCAGGCCATTCAATTATTTCGCGAGGGATTTCGTTACTCGGCCGATAAGGTTCGCTTGGTGCTAAACCGTGGTGGGTCTCATACGGGCATCACGAGCAAAGATATTCACGCCATCCTCAAAAACCCAGTCGCGTACGAATTCCCGAGTGATGGATGGTTTCCGGTGCGAGCAGCTAATGACGGGGTGCCATTGGTCATCCAGTACCCAAATAGTAGCCTAGCCAAGGCCATTGTCCGGGTCGCCGACGCCTTCATCAAAGAGGACTTCGGTAACCGGCGGAAACGTCGTTTAATCAAGAAGAGTGGAGTCTTCTCTTTATTTCGTAAGTAACCTCTCACTTATGGTTTAGCATAAATCACCCAGCCGTGCTGCCCATATATCTTTTTCCAATGATCTTGGTGGACAAACCAACCGAGAGATGCATTCATGTTAGCACGGGGCCACAGGATCCAATGGACATGATTCTTTTGGAATTCGTGGCGCATGCCAGATGGACTGGCATGCCCGCCCATAATGCGCACGTACCATTGAAAGTGATGACCATTATACAAATAGAAGTCGGCTCGTCCATCGAGGAAAATCGGGCTGACATGATGCGCCAACAAGAATCCCCCGACGGGTTCTGGATTGAATATCCCTTGATGCGGATGTTGGTTAATCCATGAAATGACTGTCATGGGGACGGGAGCCATCAGAACGTGGCTCTTCAGGTACGGAAATAACCCCATGCTTGTCGCGACTCCTAGGGTGAAAATGAGTGTGCCGAGGTAAATTGGGGTTGCCGGGCGGCGATCTTGTGAAAAAAATTGGGTGAGCCGTTCTTGTCGTGAGATGCCATACCCTATCCACACGACCAGTACCATGCCAAAGTATGTGACCATGCGAACTTCGTCGAAAAACATGAAACTGATGCCACCTAACCATAGGTCGAGAATGAGGGGGTAAGAGACATGCGTATGGCTTCTCCAAATCCATAGACCCAAGACTGCTATGGCCATGGCGGCAAACAGGGGGACATGGAAATTTACCGAGTGCCACTCAACAATGTACGTGGTTATCTGGGAGTTATGGTCCAGCCACCAAGCGTAGGTGATGGTTTTCAAATGGCTAGGCGTCAACACAATGACGATGGTGAGGGGGATGACCCATCCTGACAGCACCAGGGTACGCACAAGGGCGAATTGCCGAGACAATAGGCTGACGAGGATCTCAAGACCCACAAGCACCGGGATCATTAACCAACTACCATGGATATTGGCCCAAATCAGAGTTAAGGGGCCTAAAGCTGCGAGCCATTTTGGATTCTTTCGGGATCGCCACAAGAGACCCAATAGTAGGGGAAAGGCGATGTACGAAAATAGGTCGGCTCGCAGCCGAGCCGTAATGGTAAAAAAGAATAGGGCGTATATTGTATAAAGTAAGGATGAAAACTCGATCGGTAGTTTGGGCGCAATTCCCTTCATGGCCCATAGAAATGACGCCATCATGAGCATTTCGCAGACGATGAACAATCCGACCAACGCGCCAGGAGCCAATTGGGGCGCTATGGCGTACAAAAGAATCTGCCACAGCCACTCCAAATTAATCCACGGTCGGTGTGCCAGCACGGGTCCGGTCCATGACGGCGGCTCGCGTAAGATGATGTGGCCGTGGTGGACCATCCACTGGCCAGCTAACCATATCCACCACACGTCGCCAGATAGCCCATGTTGAAAGACAGCTACCAATGGAAAACCGAGAGACGCGATGCCAAACAGTAACAGGGTCCATAATCGCAGGCGTGGACTCCAGTGCCACGAAATGGGTTTAGTCACCGATGACATTCCTTCCAAATGTATTTGTTGCATTATAACCTGGGTAGCACTAAAAGAGCATATAAATGGTTCGTTCGACAGCGCAACACTCACTGGATGGCGTTTTTTGCGGGCAATGTGCAGGAATGTTGACTTTTTCCCTATAAGAGTATCACCGGTGTTCTCCGGGGAGAGATTTTTGGACGGATTTCCAAGCGTGGTAGCTCATAGCAAGCGCACGTGCAGTCTAACCCGCCTGAAACAGGTTT
>JAJYPK010000139.1 GCA_021795465.1 Bacillota bacterium | reverse complement strand
TCTGACACTAGCGCTTCATAGGCCCCGTGCTGAAAAAGCCTGGCGTTACGCCGCCGCACATCCAGTGTCCGGGAGGTCACGTAGAGTTTAATTCTCCCATCCTCCCAATGTTCGAGGAGATCTTGGGGCGATGGGCGAGACGTTGTAATGGTGTCGAGGAGTCGTTGGCGCTCGGTATAATCCACGGGCCGCCGATTGTCGGGATCGGTGAGGGAGAGATCCCATAATTCCGATCCCTGATAAAAGTCGGGGACGCCCGGCGCCAAAGTCTTTAAGAGGACCTGGGATAAAGAACTGAGGGCACCGTAATATGCCACCGGCCGGATGAAGCGTTCCATCCGATCGACAATTTCTGCGTGGACAAAAAGGGTGTCGATAAAGGAAAACAGGGCGTTTTCGTAAGCGAGGTTGGGGTGAACCCAACCGGTATGCACTTTGGCTTCGCGTACCGCCTTTTGCATGTAGGATTTTAGTCGTTCCGAAAAAGCCGGTCGTTCGTCACGATTCAGCGGAAGCGCCCCGACCAGGGTTTGGAAGAACAGGTATTCCGTGGATAAGTCTGGAACGGTTAACGAACCCACCCTCTCGGCGATGCGCTCCTGCCAGTCCTCGACGGCCGTTTTCCATTGGAGCGGAATTTCACTTAAGATCCCGATCCGTGCTCGCACATCTTCACTGCGTTTGGTGTCATGGGTAGAGGTGGCATTCAAGGCATTCGGGTGGGTGGCTTGTCGGTCGATAAGCATCCGATGAAACGCATCGGGAGTAAGACCTGGCGAATCCAAATCACCGCCGACTTCATTGAGGCAGACGAGCCGATGGTAGCGATACAGCGCGGTGTCTTCAAATCCTTTAGCATGAACCGGTCCGGTTAATTGCTGCCAATGCATGACCCAATCGCGACGCATTTGATGTTCTTTCGCGGTCAGGGTACGGTCGGTGTCACTAAAAAAGACGTGGTACAAGAATACCCAAGCTTGGGGAGGTAATCCCTTTTCTTGATCTATGGCGCGCTTGAACGCTTTCTTTAGAATATTCTGGTCCCATGAGGAGTAGGTGTCATGCGAGCGATAAGTTCGGTAGATGGGAAGGGACACCGTCAAGGCTCCGATTGCTCGCCGGATTTCTAACTCGGTCAGATCATGTCCCCATCGGTCGCCGGCGGCCATGGGGTACACCTCCCGACAGAGACGGTCGAGCTCGGAGCCGAATAACTCGGTAAGCGCTTGTCGCTTACCAGCGTCTACGGAGACCGCGGCGTCTTTGGGATCCTCCCACGCCGCATAGAGAGCCGTTAATTGGACTAAGCCATCCGAGTCCAAGAGGACTTGCATCGTGGTATTCAAAAAGTCGTACCCGGTGGTCCCAGCGACCGGCCAACGGGCCGGCAGGGATTCATCGGCCCCCAAGATCTTTTCCACAAGGAGAAAATCCTTAGATGGGGCCTTTTTGAGGCGTAAAGAAAGGGTGGAGAGGTAGGACGAGGGATCGTAGAGGCCATCAATGTGGTCGATGCGGAGTCCATAGACCACAGCATTGTTGCAGAGCGCGATGAGGGTCGAATGGGCGCGGTCAAACACCGAGTCCTGTTCGACGCGCACGGCTGGTAAGTCGTTGATGTCGAAAAATCGTCGGTAATTTCCTTCGCGGGATGCGACAAGGAAATGGGCTAGGCGCCACGGTTGTGCGCGCAGCAGTTTTTCCAGGGGATTCCAGCTATCCTTTTGCCCGGGTGTGCCGTTCCAATGGGTGAGAGCTTGGTGAATAGCCTCTTTGGCCGTGGGATACCGGTTAAGCCAAGTGTTGAGGGAGTCTCTTGGAGTGACCTCATGTCCCTCAGCAAGATGCCGCCAGAGCCTATAGAGAGCGCGTCGTGCCCCTTTTTGGGTCTGTGGGTCAAGAAAGCAGAGCGCACGTGCTAAGATCGGGCGCCAGGAGGGTGCCGTCAACGGAAACTCTTTATCGTAGTATGTGAGATAAAAGCCCACATCGCCCAGTGCGACGCGCATGGCTCCGGATTCCAATTCGGTGACAAAAGGTTGCCCTAAAAATGGTAAAACCAGTTGGTGGTGGCCGCGGTGCCTATCCCAATCGATATCAAAGAACGAGGCAAAAGGCGAATCTTGGCCACGTGCCAACACATCCCACCACCATCGATTATCGTGATCGGCGGCCATGTGGTTGGGCACGATATCCAAGATAGCGCCCATATGATGGGCCCGAAGCGTCTCGAATAAGCGATCCAGCGCAGCTTGGCCACCTAATTCTGCATTCACCGTGGTGGGATCGGTCACGTCGTAACCGTGTGGACTACCTTTTCGCGCCTGGAAAATGGGCGAGAGGTAGAGGGTGTCGATCCCCAGCCGATCCAGATAAGGGATCAGCGATTCAGCCGCCGCGAGGGGAAAGTCTTGATGGAGTTGCAACCGATAAGTGGCATGAGGTGTGGTCATGGCAGGGGTTCCACCTCAATATTTAGGGCGGGCGCCATCGCATAGAAATGTTGTACCCACTTTGGATTCAAGGGGGGTTCGGACGCATTGCGGACAGTCCGGCGTAGGAGACGATAATAAAGGTTTTGTAGCGTTCCCAGATCCATATCAAAGGGAAATGTGCGCGCCAGGGCCAGGGCTTCCTCAAGGGCGATTATCGCGTCGAGGTCCCCCAGATGCGCCTGCATCTGGCGTCCCATGCGAGAAAGACTGGCCGTAGCCGTGTAGGCCAAGGCTGTGGTATTAAGCAGATGAGCCCACTTCTCGGATTCGGCCAGAATGCGGGTAATGGCGTCCTTATCCCATCGGGGTTTGGACAGCGCTTCTTCCAAGTCTCGGTTCAACACCCATTCGATCGACAACGAAAGAACTTTGGGCAGCGGAATATGCGCGCTTTGCAAGAGCGTTGCTAAAGGGGCATGACGCTCGTACATTTGGTTGAGCGTCGATTCCGCTTCACTGAGGCTATGGGACAAAATTTTTCCCAAGAGGTTTTGTCGGTCATCGGGGAATAGTTGGGCTAATGTGTAAATGTTCGGAGCAAATTCCTGCTCCAAAAGATGTACGATGGCAGCAATATCTCCCTGGTCAAAGGCTTGGCGGACCGTGAGGGCTAGCGGGCTAAAGGGTTGTTGGCCGATTCGCGCGCCGGCGGTCAGATGATGATCCCCAAAGTGTACCACCAGGAACTGGATGGGGAGCACTTCGTCTGTCAGTGCGGTCGTGAGGGTGACGCGCCCAAATAGGACGCTGGTGGCCCCGGAACGCGCAATCTGAATCTCGTCGGCGTGGCTCTGAAAACCATAAATCTCGGTGGTGTCGGTATCGGGTTCGAAGAGGGTGCGAATGGCCCAATGAGCACCAATCTTTACGGAATGTGCCATGGACGGCTGCACGAGGTCATGGTAGACCCCGGCCCCGTTGCTGTAAGCCGGAACATTAGAGGGGGCTAGCGCCAACCTTTCCACAAAACCAGGCTCAAGATCTCGCGATACGACTTCTTGGGCTAAGTCCAAGGCACGGCCTGCATAGGAGAGCACTTGAACGGATTCCAGCCCAGAAATGTCATCAAAGAACCAGCCACAACTGGTGTACATCAAAAGCGCCTGGCGTTGCATGTCAAGTAATTGCCAGACTCGCACCCGCTCGGGGTGCGTGAGAGATCGGGATGCGTGGTCTTTTAGGAATTGCTCACGAGAGGCGGGAGAAGGATTGAGCATCGTCTGAATATAGTTATCCCGCGCTTGCCATGGGTTTTGAAGATACGGAGCGGCCTCGGATTCAAACGCCGGGGCGAGTTCATCGCGCAACCAATCCAGGGCTCCCCGGAGTGGGGCACGCCATCCCTGGGACCAGCCGCGCCCAGGGTCGATTTTGCACCCGCAGTCGCTTTGCCAGCGTTCGATTCCATGGGCACAACTCCATGAGCTATTTTCCACAATTTGTACGGCGGATTTGGGAGGCGTCGTTGCCAAGAATTCCCCATAGTTGGTGAGGCTGACGTCAGGATGTCGTTCCATATGGTCGAGCGCGTAAGCCAGTGCCATATCGCCGAATCGGTGGTGATGGCCGTAAGATTCTCCATCCGTAGCAATGTGGACCAATTGTGGGTGATCCCCATTCGAAAAGCCTCCGATGAGACGGTTGGCAAACTTTTCCCCATCGGATAGTAATCCCTCAAAGGCCACGGCTCGCGAACGCGGCCCATCGTAGAAGAAGAGTGCTAAGGATGGGCCACCCGGCCTGGCACGCCATTCGTAGGGCACTGTCGTGTCGATCCCCCCATGTGGCAAGGGATGCCAACCGTCATCGCCGAGATCTCGAATCTGTGCGGCTTGATGCGGGGCCAGAATCGTGAATTTGAGCCCTTCTTCCGCCAGCACCTGTAAGGTTTGGGAATTGACCGCCGTCTCGGGGAGCCACATCCCTTCCGCGGGACGACCGAAGCGATGTTGAAAGTCCAACAGGCCCCATCGCACTTGCGTCTTGATGTCGCGAAGATTGGCGAGCGGAAGGATGATGTGCCCCCAGGCCTGGGCAATGGCCGAACCGTGCCCGGAAAATCGGGTGAGACTGGTCGCATCGGCCTCGAGGATCGCCTGATAGACATCGGGGGCTTCGTGCTCCAACCAGGCCAAAAGGGTAGGCCCGATGTTAAAGCTGATACGAGAAAAGTTATTAACAATACGGATGATGTGCCCATCCCCATTCAAGATGCGTGAAGCGGTGTTGGGTTCATAACATTCGGCTGTGATGCGATCATTCCAATCGTGGTAGGGAGACGCGCTCGATTCCCATTCCACATGATTCAGCCAAGGGTTTTCTCGTGGTGGCTGATAAAAATGACCATGAATGCAAATTTGACGGTTGGACATGAGAAGCCTCCTTGCTTGATTTACGCGAGATAGGTCACCAGGCAGCCGTGGGCGGGTACCTCTAATGGTGTCACGAGAGGACTTAGCGGCGTTGCGACCCGATCGGGGGTTGCCGAGTTAAGTAACACCACTTCTTTGGGCTCACGGCTATAGGCCAACGGGTTGGGGGAAAAATTCAGCCAAATGTGAAGGGTCGCCCGGGCTAATTGGTGGCTCAAAAAAATCATGGCATCGGGTGTCCATACGCTAGCGGTCACCTCGGGATGGCCCAGGAGCGTCTTTGCCAAATATTCTTGACGAAACCGCAAGAGGGTGCCATACCAAGCCGAGATCGAATTATTCCGCTGCGAAGACAGTCGGGCTGATAAAAATGTGAGCGGGTCTGCTGGATCGGGGAGGGCTTCTTCTAAGAATGCCCACTCACGTGCCCGTCCCTCACGGACAGCTTCTAATAACTTGGGATCCTGGTGATCGACGAAATAGGGAAACGGGGCCAACTCCCCGTATTCTTCCCCCATGAATATGAGGGGAAGTTCCGCGGACAGCAGGATTGTGGCGGCCATCAGACGGAGTTGGTTCTCGGAAAGATGAGTTGTCAGCCGGTCTCCGAGTGGCCGGTTGCCAACCTGGTCATGGTTCTGCCCATATACGACCAAATGACCTAATGCATGGGGTCGATACGGGCGCCCATGACGACGTTGTCGATACGAAGAATATTGCCCGGTATACACATAACCTTGAGCCAGGGCTTGGGCGAGCGCGTCCAACGGGCCGTAGTCCACGTAATAGGCGGTGCGTTCTCCGGTGATGAAGGCGTGTAGGGCGTGATGCAGATCGTCGTTCCAATGGCCGGAGAATCCGAATCCTTCTTTCGATCGAGGCATAATTTCTCTGGGGTCATTGCGGTCGCTTTCGGCCACGGTGTATATAGGGCGTCCCGTGTGTGAGGCGAGGGCGTCGACCTCGCGCGTTAGTTCGCGTAAGAAGGGTTCGGCACTTGAGTCAATGATGGCGTGGACCGCATCCAGACGAAGGCCGTCGACGTGATAGTCCCGGATCCATTGCCGCACATTTTCTAGGAAAAATTCACGGACGGGATCACTCTCGGGGCCATCAAAGTTTAGGGCCTGTCCCCAAGGGGTGTGGTAGTGGGTGTTGAAATATGGTCCAAAATGGGACAAGACGCTGCCTTCGGGACCCGTGTGATTATAGACGACATCTAAGAATACCGACATGTTATGAAGATGGCAGGCGTCCACCAAACGCATGAAACCCTCGGGCCCGCCGTAGCTTTCTTGCGGTGCAAACGGAAAGACCCCATCATACCCCCAGTTGCGTTCGCCAGGAAAAGCCGCAATCGGCATGATTTCGATTGCCGTGATCCCAAGCTTCGATAGTCGGGGGAGGTCTTCGATGATACCCTCGAACCTTCCCGTGTCGCTAAAGGTGCCCACATGCACTTCATAGAAGACCAGATTTTCCCAGGGATGACCCCGCCACGCGCTATCGTGCCAAACAAAGGATTGGGGATCGAATAT
Organism: Bacillota bacterium; assembly: GCA_021795465.1. Lineage (GTDB taxonomy): Bacteria > Bacillota > Sulfobacillia > Sulfobacillales > Sulfobacillaceae > JAKADJ01. The sequence goes on along the minus strand of JAJYPK010000139.1, from coordinate 2,203 downwards.
CGCCGAGGGGCCTTGGACCCCGTCCGGTTGCCACCGTGACGCCGGGTCTGGGTATTCGTCACCGTGGTCCAATCGGTACCGATAACGATCACCGGGAACCAGGCCTTTTATGGTCCCCGTAAAGTACCCGTGATCGGTCGGCGTCAAGGGGATTAGCTGCTCCCCATCGCTATGCACCTCGATAGTGGTGGCATAGGGAGCCCATACACGAAATGTCGTGGTTTCTTGCCCCAAGTATTGGGCGCCTAGTCCTGTTTCTTTAGTCGAAGTCATCCGCTCCCTCCTAGTTTTTTCTTGCGATGGCGATTGAAGTCCTCCAGGATGTGATGAATCTCGGGATCGCCTTCAATATCTTCCCAATCACGCCCCATTTTTCGGCTCCAATTGCTGTCGTTCTGCAACCCGGGCACATTTATGGGGAGGGTCTCCCCAAAGAGATCCTCCACGTTGATCATCGCCAGTGGGCTTTGGGACTCCGCCATGCGGATCAAGAGAGCCGCGAGGACCTGACTTGAAGGAGTGTTTAGGTCATCAACGCCCAGCGCATCTGAGAGGCGCTGGCGTTGTTCGCCAGAGGCCTCATTCCAAAACTTAGCCCAAGGCGGCATGTCATGTGTGCCTACCAGAGACAGTGTATCGTCTGGTGCGGGCGCGGTCGACGATGCAATCCAGGTTCCTAAATAGTGATGCCGATTCAAGGCGACATCAATCGAACGGGGAACTAAGCCCAGATTTTCGCCCACGATGAGGCTCTCACTGCGGCTCGCCTCCAGGTCAATGATGGCGTAAAATTCCTCGGCTGGATAACGGACATAGAGCCCATCGTGCACCGGGGAAGATGGGGGAATCCAAAATCTCCGGTAAAATCCCATGACGTGGTCCAGACGGAGGATCTTGGCATAGCGTAAATGATGCCGAAGGCTCTTAATGAAATACCGATAGCCGCTAGACCGTAGTCGGTCAGGATGAATCGGTGAAAATCCCCAATTTTGGCCCTGGCTGAAAAAGGCATCGGGAGGGGCACCTACCGACACGGTGGGCACGAAGAGATCGCGTTCGCGCCAGGCATCATAGCCGTCGGGATGCACGCCAATGGGCAGATCCAGATAGAGCCCCCCACCTTGATCGCGTTCGCGATCGGCAAACATCTTTAGCGTGCGATCCATTTGCCACTGAACAAATGCGTGATAACGAATCTTATCCGAATAGCCGGGGTCCTCTGTCGCGATAGGATCCCGAGCCCAGGTCCGCCAGGGGGTGCGCCTCTCTTCCATCGCCGCTCGAAAACGTGCGTAATGGTGTACGTCGGGGTGCGATGCGAGCCAGTCGTCAAACCCGTGGGACCGATGGCGCGTAGCCAGGGGCTCCAATATGCGACGACGGAGCGCCATGCCGTGGCGATAATCGACGTAGCGGGATTGACGGAGCTCACCTAATGCGCTTTGGATCTCGGTGGCAGTCAGCGGTGCATAGCCTTCTTCACGGATGAGGCGTTCGACATCTAGGTAAAACTCATTCCAATATCGCTGGCTGACTGGTCGATAGGGACTCGGATCATAGTGCTCGTCAAGAAAAGTGGGCAAGAGCGGTAAGGTGCCGATAAATTGGCCGCCCCTCTGGCGTGTCCAGGTGGCGACATGCTCAAGATCGGTGAGATTTCCCGCCCCCCAATTGCCCTCTGAAGAGAGGGCATACAGCGGGAAAAATAGGCCCCATTCCCGCGTATCGAGTAAAGGGGTTCTTGCTGGCGCAACAATGATGAGGGTCTCTTCTGTACGTCCCAAAAACTGCCATTGAACGGTATGGTATCCGATAGTGAGCCGAGGCGACTTCCAAGAAAATTGTCGGATTCCCGAGGTACCGGTAGGACTCGGTGCGTGCATGGGGAAAGAATCGGGTGCAAAACGGCCGGCTGAGGATTGACCCCACTCGTCGGTGATGACGAACTCGACTGTAGCGCACTCTTTCGGGAGCGACCACAGGATGGAGGCAACCTGATCGGCATCGGCGATCGTTACCGGAGCCGGTCCGGCTTCGGCCTTCCTAGCTTTCAGGGAACAGAAGATACTCTGCGCCTCTTCGGGATGATGAATGGGGATGTCCATGACCTGCAATAGGGCAAGGATTTGGTCTGGGCTCGCCTTGGCAAGACGGCCCTCGGCATTACGATATTGGGTCAAAATGTGCTGGTGGTGCGCCAATC
>JAJYPK010000138.1 GCA_021795465.1 Bacillota bacterium | reverse complement strand
TAAGAAAGGCTTGAAACGTCTCTTAAATGACATCCTCGCCGACCGGATCGGTCGGCTGGTCGTGACGCACAAGGATCGGCTCTTGCGCTTTGGGGCGGAACTTGTCTTTGCTATCTGCGAAGCCAAGCACGTCGAAGTGCTGATTCTCAATCAGGGCGAAGATACGAATTTTGAGGAAGAACTGGGTCAGGATGTCTTGGAGATCATCACGGTCTTTTCGGCCCGACTCTACGGCAGTCGATCCCGAAACAATCAGAAATTGCTGGAAGGCGTGAAACACGCGGTAGAGGAGGCGTCGTCATGATTCTCGCCCATAAAATTGCCCTCGATCCCAACGATGTGCAGGAGACGTACTTTCGCAAGGCGGCGGGCATCGCCCGCTTCGCCTACAATTGGGCCCTCGATCACTGGCAGCAGCCATATGATGCGTGCAAAGGCGACCCGACGTTGCCGAAACCGTCCGAGGTGGCCCTGCGACGTCAACGCAATGCCATCAAAGGCGACGCATTTCCTTGGATGTTGGAGGTGACTAAAAACGCACCGCAGATGACCGTGATCCACGTGGGCCAAGCGTTTAAGAATTTCTTTGCCGGGACGGCGGAGTATCCGACGTTTAAGAAGAAAGGCCGTCACGACAGCTTTACCCTCACCAATGATCAATGCGCCATCAAAGGACGCCAGGTGCATATCCCGACGCTCGGGTGGGTGCGCATGGACGAAACGGTGCGGTTTGTCGGGAAAGTCGTGGAAGGCACCGTGTCACGCACTGCAGATCGCTGGTGTCTGAGTGTCACCGTCGAGATCCCAAATCCGCCGGTCGTCCGAAAACCAAGCGGTGGTCGGCTACCGCCTCCGTCAGCACCGCCGCAGGTCAACTTCGAGGGTTTCGCGAATGGCGTACATCTGACTGCCAGCGTCCTCGCCAAAATGAATGCTTGAGGGGCGGATCATAGAGAGATGTTACCTTGCAGAAACCCTTGGATATGTCACGATAATGGGAATATACCGCACTGGGTCTCGTCTTTATCGCGACGTGGCTACATGCTCAGTCCGTCGACCGGGGCGTTCGGGTGCAACAGATAGTAGACGATCCGCCGGGCCGCCTTGCCGTCCCCGTAAGGACTTCCCTGTTTGAATCGCACCTGTCCCCTAAGAATCTTGATCGCTGTGGTGACGATGGTGTCTCGATCATGCCCCACCAATAGACCATAACCTTCCGTGATGACTTCAGGGCGCTCGGTCTCCTCTCTGGCGACCAACAGTGGAACGCCCAAAATAGGCGCTTCCTCTTGCACGCCTCCCGAGTCGCTGATGATGAGGTCCGCGGTCTGCATAAAGTGAATCCAGGCTTCGTACTCCAGGGGCTCGATAATGTGGACCGGGCTCTCGTTCCAGAGGCGGTGCACCGTCTGCACGATGGCTGGATTTGGGTGAAGAGGAAAAAAGAGTTCGACATACGGGTGGCGGGCCAAGGCATCCAGGGCACCCAAAATATCGGGTAAATAGGGATGGTTTTCTCGACGGTGAATTGTCGCGATGATGCGAAAAGCTTTCTCTTTTATCGGAAAATAGGTTTTCGACGGCAAGCCCCAACGGAGGATCTGGGCGAGGGCGTCGACAACCGGATTACCTGTGACGACGATTTTTCCCGGCACGGCTTCTCTTAGAAGGTTTTGTGCCGCAGTCACCGAGGGCGCAAAGTTCCATCGGCTGAAGGTGGCAATGGCGCGACGAAAGGTCTCTTCGGGAAATGGAGACTGGGGTCGATAGGTGCGCAGTCCGGCCTCCACGTGAGCGACGGCGACTCCTTCATGAAAAGCTGCCCACGCGGCCATGACCGCGGTTGCGGTATCGCCCTGCACCATGACCACGTCTGGCGATTCACGACGGAAGACCGCCGAAAGCTCTTTCAGCATTCGGGATTCTAGTTCGATCAGCGTTTGCCCCGGTGTCATGAGGTTCAGCGAGATTGCGGGGGGCACGCCGAACCGGTCCATAATGGGCGGCATCAGGTGTTGATGTTGGCCGGTATCGATGCCACAATAGACAATGTCCGTGGCATCCGCCAGCATGCGGCATACCGGTGCCAATTTAATCGCTTCCGGCCGAGTGCCAAAGACCGCCGCCACTTTGATCCCCATGATTTAGAGCCTCCTTCGCTTCTGCGTGACAGAGTACGGCTCGAAAGCATTTGAGCCTTCCGTCCGGTGAAATGAGCGCGTCTGGGGGCGATGAAAAATTGACCGGACCCGCGAACGCGAGTCCGCAAAGTTGCGCCGTGTGTTGAAGGTAGGCCAGATTGACCGTGGGATAATCCATGGTCACAATGACGAGACCGTCGTCTTTTAGAGTGCGTTGAAACTCGTCAAACGTCTGTCGTTGCTCATCGCGCGATAAATGCTCCAACACCGACACGCAAAAAATGCGATCGAAGAAGCGATCCGGATACGGTAGGTTCAGTAAGGATGCCTGAATCAAACGCACCGCGGGAAGGTAGATGTCGAGGAATCGCCGGGCATCACCAACCCCCAAATCGTTGCAGAGCTCTTGAGAAAGTGCATCGATGCTCTGAATCCGCGGATCGATATCGCATGCGAACGTGCTCGCGCAATGAGCGCCAAGCCAGAATTTCAAGGGATGCGATACCCCTGACGCAGCATCGAGAACAACTGCCTGTGGATGGACAAAATTCTGAGCCCAACGGTATTCGTAAAAACGACTCCACCAGGTTCGGGGCAACGGCACCAAAACCTCTGCCGTTCGCGGATCGGAGCGCTGAAAGAAGCGGCTGACCCATTCGTTATTCATTCCTTCCCCCTTCCTGCAGGCGGACCATAGACGCGTAATAACACCTCGGCCCAAGCGACTTCCCATCGAGCTCGGCCGAAGGCCAGGGCCGACATGCGGGCCTGATGCCCCAATTGCCGGCGCCAATCCCGATCTTCTAAAAGTTTGGACAAGGCACCGTGCAAAGCCTCTTTGCGAGGCGGGACCAAGAGGCCGTTAAATTCGGGGAGAATAAGATTGGTTAATCCCCCGACATCGGTGGCGACCACAGCGCATCCCGATGCCATCGCCTCTAGGCAAGCGAGGGATGTGCCTTCGCTGTAGGTAGAGGGAATAACGACAATATCCGCTTCCCGATATCGTTGCGGCATTTGGTCGAACGGCGTGCTCACCACCTCAATGCGCCGGGCAAAAGGCAGGGTGTTAAGCTGCGCGGAGAAGCGGGTGTTATAGGACTCATTGTTTTGGTCAACGCTCATTATGACGCGCACGGTGTCATTGTCTGCCAATAAAGGTCCGATGGCTTCCAAAAAGAGATTGATCCCCCGCGCAGGATCAATTCTTCGCGGAAATAGAATCGTAGGAGGGTCTAAGCGGGCGGTGGCCGGCGGGGAAAACTGGTCCGTATCGACAAAATTTGGAATCACCCGGAGCTTTTCCGCCAATTCGGGAAAGACGGCGCGGATGACGTTTAAGAAGTTATAATCAACCGATATCACCTCGCGTGCCTGTTGCAATGCCATGCGGCATGCTTCGAATTGGCTTTGGACGTTGGCACCTTTAATGTCCCACCAAACGCCGTGGGAAACCACAAGTGATTGGGGACGGTACGAAACCGGCTCTTGCATGATGGACAGGTACACACATTGCGTGGTCTGGTGATGGATGGATTCCATGGCCGCCAAGAGACTCATGCGGGCCAATCCGTGGCCTTGAATGGTGACCCCATTTACGGTCCGAACCCAATCGGATGAGCCATTTTGATGCACGTCGACCGCGTATCCCGTCTTGGTGGCGACGTCAATCAACGCCCAGGCCATTCGTTCCAGACCGCCAATCACCGGACGTTCGCCATCCCACGTCAAAAGATTTGGTAAGATGAATGACAATGGCATTAGATTCGCTCCTTTGTTCGTAACCAACTCGGAATGGGCAATTCAATCCAGGGTTCGAGAGTCACCGTGCTCGCGATCACACTGTCGGTATGCTCAAGAACCCGACCATAGAGCCCCATATCGCGTTCACGGTAAAACAGGTATTTTTTTAAATGGTCTTCGGCTCGCGCCCAGCCATAGTGGCGAACACGCCAGGGACTGTAAAAGGTCACTCGATCATGGTAGGACACGGGAAACCGTCCGCAGTGAATGGGTTGCGCCAACCAAGCGGGGTCCAGCGTGGAATCATAGCGGGACAACAGGGCCGAAAAGCGATTCCATGGATTCCAGGCTCCATCGATCCGCACATGCTCGGCACTGTTCCAGAAATCGAAAATGCGAAACGCGACCGCATCATAATCAGACTGGTCGATGAGCCAGGGTAACGCTAAAACGGCTCCATCCTCGAGAAGTTCATCGGCATCTAATGCGAGGAGCCATTCGGGTTCGTGCAAGACCGCCAGATCCCACAAATGGCGACGAAGCTCCGATTCATTTTGACCAAACCAGGGAACGTCTCCACGGTAGCTATGCACTTTGGGATACTGGCGACAGAGATCCGATGTCCCATCATCTGAGGCATCGTCATACACCACAATCGCATCGGCAATCTGGGATAGTTGCTCCAATACCGATTTAAGCCACCGATCAGCTTCATTGCGCACAGGCAGCATTGCAACCACGCGTGCCATGTTTTCCCCTTCCTTTCTTTCAACCGACAGACGAGTCAATCGGTTCTGCATGCGGTTCTAACCCGGGTCTCAAACGCGCCCAAGCCATCGCCGCCACACGCTTTGAACTCCCCTGAAATCGGCCTTGAGTGGTTCCGTTTTTTGTGGTACGCCCTCTGAGGAGCTGGGTTCATCTCGGCGAAACGCAAGGCGATTTCCCGTAATGTGGACCGCGTTCGAAAAACCTCCCCGAATAGCGGGTCGATTGAGCTCGGGGATCGGACTTACTGCAATGCAGTGGTAGCATGCAAGCGTGGCTATCACCTTCCATTCTCCGCGGGCGGGGTATGTGACGGAAAAAATGCGAACGATAGGGGAGGCCACTGCCAGCACCGACGTCGATCGGCCGTCGGTTTCGATGACGAAAGTGCTAGTAATGTCAAGGACGACCGCCAAATAATCGGACGCGACGACCGGGATGGCGGTGACCGAAAACGTGGCGCAGGAGATCCCTTGCGGAAAGGGGCCGGTCAAGGGAACGGGCCCCTTTGGGATTAGCGTCAGGGTTAGTTGATCTGGGCACAAGAAATTTTGCAATACGCGTTCCGTCTGAATGCACATGGGGCGAAACAGGGGCTGGGCCGACGGCTCCGCAGCGGGTAGGTTCAGATGGGTGGATTCCACTTGATAGACGTGTAAACACACACTGACCGGACAGAGGAACTGCACGGCACTGGTCTGAATGATGTTGCCGGGTATCATTGTCAGCGAAGAAAACGGCATAGGGATTCACCCACCCTCCCTAAAAAGTGTCTGTGATGACTTGGGACCATCGTGTGCGCCATCGGTCTAAACTGAACGTTTCGGCAACTTCCTGCGCATGACGGCCCAAACGCCGGCGAAGCATGGGGTCTTGAATCAGTCTGACTGTGGCCTCCAACAGCGCTTGCGCCGTCGGCTCAATCAAGAGCCCGCTGTACCCATCCTGAATTAAGTCCGACAATCCCCCGACCCAGGTGGTGATGACCGCACACCCGCTGGCCATTGCTTCCAGGCAGGATAGCGAGGTGCCTTCGCTCGATTTTGTGGGAATCCATACAATGTCCGTGGACTGATAGAGTTCAGCCATGAGATGGGGAGGAAGCCAGTAATAAAAAATGCGGTCATGGGAAGATGCCCAGGCAGTGAGGATCCGTTCCATCGCATCGTCATGCGCACGTCCGACAAAATGAACTTCGGCATCTGGCTGGGTATCGGTCAGCCATAAAGCGGCTTTGCCGGCTTCGTTGACCCCTCGCACCGTGGTGGCCCGTCGCGGAAAGACAATCCGAATCCGCGGATGAGGACTGGGTTCTTGTCGTTGACGGGTTCCAAAGAGGTCCATGTCAACGAAGTTGGGCAGATATTGAAACTTTTGGGCCAGAATGGGCCATGTGGCCCGAACCCAGTTGATTGTTGCCGTGTCGACAGATACCACTGTCTTCACTCCGCCAATCGCAAGATGAAGGCGACGCAGCCACTCTTGGCGTTCTGAATCACCGGGGAGAAATTTGTCGATGCCGGGGTGATCCCAGTAAATCCCGTGAGAAACGGAGAGACTTTTGGGAAACACAGTGGGGTAGGCGAGATACATCACAAAATAAATCGCGCCATCAGCATCGACGGCTTGTTCAAAGAATACCTGATTCAGATGGGGCATGGTTTGATAAGGGGTGTCGGTTTCAGGCACACCTCGGATCGGCACGCCGGGGATTATCTCCTTGCGCCAATTATCCCCTACCTGCCACCATTCGACGTCGTAGTCCATCTCCAACAACAACCGAGTGAGTTCCACCCCGTACCGTTCCGCTCCTCCGTAGACTTGGCGGATCCCCGAGGGTTCAAGGTGATTGGAGGTGAGAATGGCGATGCGTTTTTTCATTGGCGCCTGTACCCCCTTAGGTTTGTTTGCGCTCGGCTTGATATCGGGGAGGTTTCCCTCCCCCACACTGACTGGTTCGGTAAACGGACGCCCTGGCTGAGCCGCGCCTCGGGTTACGTAAGACCGACAAACACGATATCGAAACCAACGTCGATGCCTTCGTAGGACGACGTGGCCGAAGACGGCAAACTCACCAGAAACTGGACATTTTCATTGCCCACGGAGAGTGGTAGTGACTGCCCGGGACTCGCGGGCTGATCCACCAACGACAGCATGCTTCCTGCAAACACCGGGGTGGTTGTGGCACTGGGCGACCCGGCCGTCACACTGACCACCAGTTCTCGAACGAGTCGAGTGGCGGCCGATGTGCTGGTGCTCCCCGCGGGCGACCAATTGACGGTCACTTGATAAAATTCATCGACAGTGCCCGTATTTGAAACATTTGCGACCCCGGTGACACTGGATCCCGGCGTCAAGTTGGATCCCGTAATGATGGCAGTCGTTGGCGAAACCGTGACAGACGCGGTCGCTGTGCTTGCGGTATTGCCTGTCGGATCCACAACAGCAAACGAAAAAGCCATGAGTGCACCTCCTTGATGTGGAAAAGATTGGTAGATTGTGCTTCTGACCCACATTATGAAGTGGTGAACGGAATTGTGACGGAATTCTCCAAGGTTTTTGAGATCGGCTTAGCTATCCATCGCGGTGACCGCATAATAGGCGATGTCGTTGGGGTAGACTATGGCGGCTCTTCAGCACATGGAGTTCCGCTTTGGTCATGGTGCCTTTCAGGACGAGGCGGTCGTTGAAATCGTGCGGATCATATAGGCCATCCTCATCACCAATGAGGGTATCGGTCAGGGCACACAAATCGTAGAGTTGGCGACAGTCCGCGAACATTACGGGACCAATCGCGACAGGGAATGGATTCACGCCGATTGCGTCGGGTAATATCACTCACGGGCTTTTGCCTTGGGGTGGGTAGGGAGAACGCGGCCTCGAGGTTTGGCTGTTTTTAGCGCGTGTCTCTTGGGCAGCGGACCCCTGCAGCACCGAACGTGCGGAGCCCATCTAACGCCATCGTGAGTCTTGGGGTCTCGATTCGGGGCAGAGTAGGATCTCTTGATCTCGGTATTGACGGTGATGCTGTTTTTGAGTGTACATCGCGCGCGGTCGGCTCGTTCTAAGAGCGAAGAACGATCGCTTCCAATATCAGCCCATGCCCAGCCTAAGCTGGCTTGAATCGGTGGACGCGCGGACGTCGAGGATGCCTTGAATGCGGCGGTGTTCGATCCATCCAGGGAGATTGTTGATGGGATTCGGCATTCGGAATGATGCATAAGAACTCATCACCCCCCATACGACCACCACACCGTGCCCTCGTAATGCACTCCGCAGAGCGGATGTTAGACGGCGGAGCGTGTCGTCGCCTGCGGCATGACCCCAACGATCATTGATCGATTTAAATTCATCGGCATCGACAAAAATCACTCCGACCGGGCCTTCAGTGAGCGTGTGATCCAAAAACCACTCGCCATAGCTGCGTGATTGGGCCCCGGTCAGGCTATCATAATAGATTTGGTTGTGAGCCGATTGCACTTGGACACGCAACTCAAGCCATAAGATGGCGCCCCATAACACTCCGACAATCCATGATGTCGGATACGGTGTCACAATGTGGTGTATAAGAAATGCATCGTTAATCACCAAAGGCACGGTGAGAAGGGAAAATATCGCGTACCAGCGAAAGCGACGGGGATGTGGTGCGTGAAGCCGTCTTAGGACGATGATGACCAACAGGAAGGGCAGGCCCATATAAAGAACGGCCTTGGCTAAGGCCATCCAGGGGGGAAGTGAGATGGCCTACAGGTAATATCCGTCCGGGACTGCGCGGAGCACGGGATAAGGTAAAATAGTGACGCTTGCCACGAGAAAGAGGCCCATGAGAGCCCATAATGCGGTAATTAAGGGGGGGCGGCGGCCACCCATTATAGTGAGGATGCTATCCAAGAAACCCATTTCCATGAGCCCTAGGAGTGGGAGGTGCCATCGGTCCCAATATTGGGCAGTCATGACGGAATGGAGA
>JAJYPK010000137.1 GCA_021795465.1 Bacillota bacterium | reverse complement strand
TATTCTTGCCGAAAACCACACTTATGCGCGTTCGGTTCTTGCCGAACTCCGATTGATCAAGTTATGGATTACTTTTAACCAATAATCAGCGATCAGGTGACCTATATAGAGGACGATCATGATATTCTCGAAGATGACCGAGAAATTGTTGCGCCAAAAGTGAAAGACAACGAAAATGGAGGCGCATGCTCATGGCAAACTTGACAGATGAGTCAAATCTGCTTGATCGGCAAATGCGTTATCTGGTATCTGCGATTTCAACTTACTAAACACCAGTGGGCATGTTGGTGCCTTCATTTCGGAACCTATTCAGGCACCTCTGACGGTTACGCTGAGCTAGATTGAGGAGGCTCTCGACACCATCCGTGAAGCATTAACCCAAATGGTGACGAGACTCCGAACTGACGTTGATGCCACGCACGCATTAGGCTGGCCGAAGCGAAAGATGGGGAACCGGACCTAAAGGCGGGACGTTTGCATAGTGCAGTTCGGAGGTACGCACCAACATGAAGAATTATGGCGATCGGGGACTTGTCCCTGGGGCCGATCTGATAGCGAAACTCACGTCACGGACTTCGCTAAGGTAGGGAGGGTTCTCAACTGGTATCCGTGAGCAAGTCTCAACTCCGGCAATTTCTTGTAGCTCGACAACAATTACAGGATCCCGCACTCGAGAACCCCCGGGAAGTCGTTCGCACGTTGGAGTGTATCCAATTAGATCCGGTAGCGCTCATCGGGCGCAATCAAGATTTGGTGCTGGGCGCTCGCCTACAACAACCGACGTCCGGCATCTTGGATGGTCTGTTAAGCCAAGGCGACCTCATCGAATACGAAGCCAACGCTGCCTCGATCATGCCCATAGAAGATGTGCTGTGGATGAAGGGCATCCAGGTTCGCATGCGCCATGCCCTTCAAGCTCAACTCGATAGTCTTGGGGCTGTAGTAGATGACGTCATGGGACGTTTGGCCCGTGAGGGACCGTTACCGGCAAGTGCTTTTACGAGCCCTGAACGGGTTACGGGCTATTGGGACTCCGAAGCGGTCACCAAAGCCACGTCTCACGCCCTAAATCTACTGCGCGACGTGGGCGTGATTCGAGTGGTGGCACGCAAGGGCGGGCAGCGATTCTTTGATCTCATGGAACGTGGAATTAAGCGATCGCTCTTGGACGACTGGCACACCATTACCGTCGAGGAGGCAGATCGCGGGCTCCTTCAGAAATACCTGCGCGCGTATGCGATTGTAGATGCTAGGGATCCCCGTTTTGGCTGGCAACGCCAGCGTGCCGCCGATCGAAAACGCCAAATCGAACAGCTCGTCCACACCCGTCTTCTCACACCGTTGACCATCGAAGGCGTCGCGCAACCGTATTACGTGATCACCGAATCGCTAGACCTCTTAGAGCAGTTTCGCGGCGCTTGTGAACCTCCGGCGGAATCGGCCCCGATCCGGTTCTTGCCGCCTTTGGACAACCTGCTGTGGCGCCGCGAGCGGCTTGAAGACATTTTTGATTACACCTACCGATGGGAGATCTATACCCCCGAGTCAAAGCGGAAATATGGGGCATACGTCATGCCAATTCTGGCAGGCAGTACTCTAGTTGGTCGATTCAATGCGCGATGCGTAAGAGAGACCGATACACTCCAGGTGATAGGGATATGGTGGGAACCCTGGTTCAAGCCGACCCGGACCTTCCGTGACCAACTGTTAGCTGCGTTAGCTAACTTCTCCCGTCAACTCGGTATGAGACAATTCGACCTCCTATTGCCACTCGCTTGACCTGTGGCATAGGCAGGAGAAGGGACTGCTAATGTAGAATATTCCGTCATGTTCTACAAATAAGAAAAAGGTGGGGAACCCTTATGATGGTGCCGATGAACGTTAATCGTTTCTTGAAACGGACCGCCAATCTCTATGGAACCAAACTGGCCGTGATCGACCAGGATATGTCGTATACCTACCAAGAAATGTTAGCGCGGGTGGATCGTCTTAGCCGTGCCCTTAAAGGCCAGGGAATTAAGCCGGGTGATCGAGTGGCGTGGTTAGGCTACAACAACCACCCTCTGTTAGAGGCGTATTTTGGCGTCGTGCAGTTTGGGGCTATTTTGGTTCCCTTAAATATACGTTTGAATCCGGACGATCTGGTGAAAATCTTTATCGACTGTACTCCGTCGTTGCTGGTGTTTGACTCGGACTTTGAGGAGACAGCCCGCCGTTTGGCGGCGGTGGTTCCCAATTTGAAGATGGTAGAGATTCAAATTGAAGGGAGCCATGCCGATTATGAGGACTATGAGTCCTTCTTAGCTGCGGCTCCTTCGTCGCTAGCGGTTCCTGACCATCCACCTCTTGACGAAAACGCGGTGGCTGAAATCTTTTACACATCGGGGACTACTGGAACGCCAAAGGGCGTCGGACTCACCCATCGGAATCTCTACATGAATGCGATGCAAATTCTTATTTCAGCGGATGTGAGGGACGATGCGGTGATCTTGCATACAATCCCTCTCTTTCATGTAAACGGATGGGGCACTCCTCATTACATTACCGCTGTGGGAGGAACCCATGTTATGCTTCGGCGTTTCATTCCCGACCTGGTATTATCGCAAATTGAAAAACACCGGGTCACCCACGCAAGTTTGGTTCCGACTATGGCCAATTTCTTGATACAAGCGGCTCAATCTCATTCGTACGATCTCTCCAGTCTTCGGTATGAGGTGTTTGGTGGAGCACCTAGTCCCTCGAGTTTTGTGCAAACCACCATGGACACCTTGGGGGGAGAGTATGTCGGAGGGTACGGACTTTCAGAAACTAGCCCCATCGTCTCCTTGGCCTCGATTAAGTCCACATTGGCAAGCAACGAAGCACGGGTGCTCAATCGATATCGAGGTACCGCCGGCATTCCTGCGATAGGGGTCGAAGTCGGCATTGTCGACGACGACGACTACGAATTGCCATGGGACGGAGAGACTGTGGGCGAACTACGAGTACGTGGTGACATGGTCATGGACGGCTATTGGAACAAACCGGAAGAGACCCAATTGGCCATTCGGCATGGTTGGTTTTACACCGGTGACATGGCCGTTATCGATCCGGAGGGCTACATCCATATCGTAGATCGCAAGAAAGATATTATTATTTCGGGTGGCGAAAATATTAGTAGTGTGGAATTAGAAGACATCCTCTTTCAGCATCCTGCGGTCTTCGAATGCTGCGTGATTGGGGTACCTGATCCGAAATGGGGAGAGATACCAAAAGCCGTGGTGGTTCTGCGGCCGAATATGAACGCTGACGTTAATGAGATTCTGGGATTTGTCAATCAGCGGGTGGCCTCCTTCAAAGCCTTAAAGGCGATTGATTTGGCCCTCGAACTTCCCAAAACTGCCACGGGAAAGATTCAAAAAATCGTAGTCAGAAAGCATTACGGGTCGGGATGGTACCAAGGATAGGACGATCGGATTGTGCAAGCCTGAGAAACGCAGCTGGGAATTGGGGAGGGCCGGGAGAGCCCTAGATTGCAAGTGGGACACACTCAAGCATCGCGGAAATAAATTGCCGATGGAACGAAAACACGGCCACAACATCCTGCAAGTTGGATGGTGGGCTAAGGCGCGCCATAGGGAATACGGCCGATTCCAAGACAAGACTGTGGTCATTGGCGAGGTTATGCCTGACCCCATGGCTTTAAGATGAGGAAATTATGATGCGCGCTGCCTCAAACACCGATTGCAACATCTCACGCGTCAATCGACCAGTTTGGGTATTTTGGCGGCTGGGATGATATGACGTGATAAGCGTGACCGGTTTCAGAGTAGGTATTGAAAATTGGCCTCCATGAGAAAACCTCCACGGTCGCATGTCGAGACCTCGATCTCGAAAGTGCGCCCGAACGGCGTTATAAGCCATGTGACCCAGCGCCAAAATCACCCGTGGCTGAATCATATCTAATTCAGCACTCAAATATGGCAAACAACTTTTAAACTCTTCTACCGTGGGTCGATTGTCCGGCGGCGCACAGCGCACCGCAGCGGTTACGTAGGATCCTAATAACTCGAGACCGTCCTCCCGGTGTTCACTTGTAGCTTGGTTGGCAAATCCGGCTTGGTACATCGCCCGAATGAGCCAGGTACCCGAGTCATCTCCTGTAAACATCCTACCGGTACGGTTGCCGCCATGAGCCGCCGGAGCTAGCCCCACCACGACGAGATTAGCCAAGGGATCACCAAATCCCGGAAGGGGTCGCCCCCAATATTCCTGGTGCCGATAGCGTTTAATCTTTTGTTGGGCGACAGTGCTGCACCAACCAACCAAGCGTTCGCACTGGGTGCAAGACACAATCATCTCGCCTATCTGTGAAAGTTCCGTGAACGATTGCTCAGTATCCATGAACATCAACATAATAGAAGTAGCCCTGTCTGTCTATCCCAATAAATACGGGTGAGGTCTATCTAATGGCATTAGGTGTGGCGACAAACGCGGCCACCGTCTTCGCGACGACCCACGGTCAACGAACTTCGTTTTAACTGCCTATTGAGCCTCGACGCCTAATCCTAAGGTGCTGCATGAAATCTTTTAAGAATGGGGGTGATTTGATGTACAAATCCTTTATTCTTGTCGTCGCCACACCATGTCACTCCCTTCTCCTCCACAAAACTCTCCCATGGGGATCTGCTTCGTGTCGGGAGCCATCCTTTCGTGTACTACACTTCTCTTGGCTGATGTGGCATCACGAGAAAAATTTGAGGTTTCAGGGATGGATTAACCTTACCGTGCTTCTTTAGACATGGCAGCGGAGTTTTTTGGAAACCGGATGACTACATCTTCACCCGAATCGGTCGTGACACCTGGATAGTGACGGTCAAACCACGTGGTTTTGATAGCGATACCCAATACCACAAAGGTCGCCACGAGCGACATGCCGATCAAGACTAGTGACACCGGATTGTTAGCCGTAAGCGCATGAAGCAGAACCGGGGTGTTGAGCGAAGTAAATGGGGGAATCATTATTAACACCTCCCTGGATCAATTGTTATCTCTGGTCTTAGTCTAGGGTCTGGTGACTTGTCGAACAAGAGAGGCCATTCTATGATGACTTATAGAAATTTTAAATAACTTAGGCGGGCCCAACCAACCCCTTCACGGAATCTGTTTGTCTAAACGGTCAACGCCTATCCGGTTGCTTGCAGGACGATCTTGGCAAAACGCATCAAAAGCCACCAGGATACAATCACAGCGCTTTTGATCGTCGGAACCAAAAATGGGCGTCAGGGGCTTTTTCGAACAGGAACAACACCATCATAAGAACCCGGAATTCAAACGAACTTTTGGGACACATGACGGCTAAGAGGAGGAAACAGGCCCAGGGTTCTTGCCGGCGCTCGATGCATCAGAGTTCGACGCTTTCACCGGATTTCAGTCGCCGGATGTCTGCGCCCAGTCGCTTGGCCTCGGAAGTCAACACGCTGTCAAGAACCTGGAGACCCCAATCGTTAATCAGTCCATCGTGAATGGCATACGCCCGACGCGGTCTTATCCTTCGGAGGTAGGAGATGAGGTCAGGCACGGTCATCCACGGTGCCTGACCTGGCACGAGCAAAGTCGGTACGTCAAGGACGTCGGTTAGAGCGTCACCGGGGTGCAAGACCTCTCCATCGATCAGAAACCCCACGTTATCGACTGGTGGAACGTCCGGGTGACTAAAATGATGTTTCTCGCCGACGACCGCCACCTCAAAGCCGGCAACGGAGAACACGTCACCGTTGCCGACCATGTGCACCCGGTCACGTATTTGAACCAAGTGCCGAATCACTCCAGAGCAGGTGTAAATAGAGAGCTCCGGATTCTTAGCAGCAGCCGCCACAATGCGATCTGCCTCGAAGTGATCGAAGTGTTCGTGGGTGATAAGGACACCCTCAGCGCCGTCCAAGATACCTGGCTCGGAAGTCATCGCACCAGGGTCAACCACGAGGCTCCGCGTGTCCTTTTCCAGCCGTACACACGCGTGGCCAAATTTTGTGAGTTTCATTTACGTCTGCCCCCCATATTGTGAAACTATGCATGCCGCACTCATTGTACATCTTGTAGGGGTACGACAACGATTCCTTGAATTTCGGGCCATATGCTAATCCCAAATGGATCTTATTCCTGTTGAGATTCGTGTACATCATGGGGAGAAATCGGCGGGTGAATCCCGGCGGTTTCACTGTACTTGGCGAAGAATTGGTCCGGGAGAGAGTGGAGGACTTCGGCTCCTCAAAAACCGGTAGAAACCGGCATAACCCATACCTTATTGGCCACGGTCCTGCTTCACATAATCACGGATCAACCGAACCAATTTATCGAACAAGAAAACGCCGGAGGCTTTGTTTCCATTGGGTTTACCTTAAAATCACGCCCTCAAAGCGCTAGGTTTGCCCTAAACCGGCTTGGAGAAAAAATTAACGAATCGTTGTCCATCCCCTAGATCGGGGATCCAATCGGATAGGGGAGCCTATTAACGGAGGTGACCTCATTCCAACGGTATCCGAGGGCTTGGAACATTGCTGCCGAAGGAATCCAATGCAACTGACCATGAGAGAGGACATAGACCTTTGTGCTGGAGCGAGCCTGCACTAAAGTGGTCGGAAAGCCTGTGGGGTACTGTAGGGCAGGGAGAACATGAATTGCGTTCCATGTGTATCCGGCAGCCAGAAAGAGGGCCGCACTGGGAATCCAATGATTGGCAATCCCGTTAAAAAAGTATACCGGAGATTGCCCCGCGACTTGGACGAGGCCCATGGGCTCGTATGGCGTAATCGCTTGCTTGTTCTGAGGCCATGACGTCGGCGTTCCTGGCAGATCTCCCATGGTCGCGACGCTATGCACCGCCGACGAAGGTGGCTGATAGGGGGAGGTAGGGTTGGGGGAGCCTGTTGTCTGGTAGTTCGATGGAAACGGCATCGCATAGACATGGCCCGGATGAATCACGGGAGAATAATAGATAGGCGTCTGCCCCTGCACCTGAAAATAGGTGACGGACGATCCGATAGGGGGGCGCCCACTGGATGTCGCCTGATGTAAAACTTGCGCCCACGAATCGCCTAACGCGTACAACACGCGAGGATTAGGAACCCAATGAAGGGTGTGTTGCCCGACCAGAAAGACGGTCGGACTATGGGCGAATTGCACGAGTGTTCCGGGAGTATATGTGGGAGGAGTACTGGCGCTCGCGGCGAATGCGGGCGTGGACAATCCTAGGGTGGCGAAAATGCCTAAGGAACCTATCCCCACTTTCTTTAGTGACACCTTCATGACAAGCCTCCTTAGCTTCTCGTACATACAGAATCCTAGTGCTTCCTTGCATTCATCAGGCAACTTTTGACGGCGTGGGAATGGTGTGAGGCAAAAGAGAGGCATGCCCGTGTTGGAGACAATAGCCGTCACCTTTCCGTATTGCCTAGCAGCGTCCAAGGGAAGAAAACTTGACAGCCGCCATCAGTCTGGAGGATCCGAGCGTCCTATTTCTTGCTCTACAAGTGTTGCTCTTCTTTGGACTCGCGTCGATGATCGTCATCGGCGCTCTGGTCTTCCCGCAGTATATAACGTCCCCAGGGTTCGTCATGTTACATCAGGGGGGCCAACCCATACCGTTCGTAGTGGGATCCGAGAAATGGGAGGAGGCCATCACGAGAAAGCAAGGATGGGATGTAAGAGCCAGTGTTCGACCGGTTGAGCATTTCGGACAGCTCCTATCTTCAGCCGAATCCCAGGCCAAGGGTTTCGGAGTCTGCCGCTGATCATCACAACGGGACGGTGGTGGACGACGACTTTGATCGCCGTTGTTTGGAGGTTGAAGAATGCGCGACAGGGCCGATCGACCACCTTGAGGATTTGCTGACTGACTCCCGCTGGAAGGACGGCATCGTTTTGGTTATCCTTCACCCCTGGATACTTCGACTCATAGCGGAGAAAGCGGCCGTCCGCAGAGAAATACTGGCGGATCGAATACAAGCCCACGTTGTAAAGATTCTTTGCCTACCGACACATTTTTCGCCAGGCTTCATATTCCCCTTTAGACAACCCTTTGATTTGGTTGCTCTGTGTCAAGTACACGCTTATCATCTTCTTTCCACAGAGATATTTACTAATTTGATTGCTCG
Source organism: Bacillota bacterium (assembly GCA_021795465.1). Taxonomy (GTDB): domain Bacteria; phylum Bacillota; class Sulfobacillia; order Sulfobacillales; family Sulfobacillaceae; genus JAKADJ01. Next base: position 533 of record JAJYPK010000137.1, on the reverse strand, counting down.
GTAAATACCAAACCTTCGCCTGACGGCGAGCGCCTGATATCCCCATCGCTAAAGCAAGTGGTTTTACGGTGCATCTAATAATTCAGGAAATAGCAGGAATTTCCTCGTGCAAAGCGAAGTCTTTTGCGTTAGGTAAAATAGGAGGCGGTAACATGTTTGTCGAAACCATTATGAATCCATTTTCGGGGATTGACCAAGACCGACCGGTATCAGATGCCCTAGAACGATTTAAAGAGAGACCGGCTCTCATGGTGACTACCTCCGATCGAAAATTAATCGGTGCGGTAGCGCGGGTAAACCTGTTAGAGGCGTTTGCCGATTACTGGCTTACGCACGGCGCGGACTCTGCCGACATTCTTAAGAAACCCATTAAAGACTATGCGCATGTGGCAAAAACACTTGCCGCCGGTACACCCGTAGAAGATGCCATCAACTGGCTGTATCGCGGGGAAAAGGCAGTCGTGGTCCTCGACCGGCATGGTAATCCAGCGGGACTAATTTCATGGCAGGAAGTCAATAATTATTTAAGAGAA
>JAJYPK010000136.1 GCA_021795465.1 Bacillota bacterium | reverse complement strand
GCGAGAATCGCCGTAAAGGCGTCCCGTAAGGCGTCTAACAATTCCGGTGTCAAGGTGTGACGCCGATATTTGGTGACGAAGACGATCATCGCAATAATTGTTGCGACATTAACGTTGACGTTAAATGTCGTCCGTGTATACAATGGGTATCTCGTAGAATCCTTTAGGTTACGGAGGCGGAGTCATCATGGTGGATGAAGAGCACGGATTGCAGATCGGTGAATTGGCAGAGAGGTGTGATACCACAACCAGAACCCTTCGTTACTACGAAGATTTGGGCCTGATCGGACCTTGGCGGCGTGCCAATGGCAAATTTAGGATGTATAGATTAGAGACAGTGGATCGGATTAAGCAGATCAAGGAATTGCAGGATCTTCTAGGATGGTCACTTGACGAGATCCGTATGCACTTTCAACACGATGACGAAGTGAGGCGCCTTCGGGCGGCATTTGAACGGGCCCAGTCTACCGCTGCACGTCTTGAAGTTTTGGCCCAAGCCCGAGAATTTACCGATCGACAGCGCACCATGATTGCAGAACGCCAGGCTCGCCTCATGGCAATGGATCTTCATCTTCAGCAAAAAATAGCGCGATATCGAGACCTGGAGAGCCAGTTACAAACCATGGCGGATAGTGCTCCCAGGGAGAATGACTAATGGCCCGCGGATTTCATAAGTGGTCAGTCTTATCAGTAACGAGCTTGGGGGCTTTGCTGTCGGCTTTAAATTTTAGCACCCTCATCATTGCTTTGCCCGATCTCATTCGATCGCTGCACGCAAGTTTATTGCAGGCCATGTGGATCATGATGGCATATATGGTGGCGCAGACGGTGATGGTTTTGATGGCAGGGAGTTTGGCCGACCGCATGGGACGTCGTCGGCTGTATCTCTTTGGGATGTTGCTGTTTACTATCTTGTCATTGGTTTCCGGTTTTGCGACGACTGCCCCGATCTTAATCGTGCTACGCGTGTTTCAGGGGATAGGAGGGGCTATGGTCATGGCCAATAGTACGGCCATTGTGGCCGACGCGTTTCCGCATCAAGAACTCGGAAGGGCACTCGGCATCAATGTGATGGTGGTGGCTGTGGGGCAGATCATGGGACCGGTTCTTGGTGGGTGGCTCACCACGGCCTATGGGTGGCCGTGGACGTTTTGGTTCAATGTCCCTTTCGGTATTGTTGCCGTGGGTTGGGGGCTATGGGTGCTCGGACTGAAGACGACGCTGAACAAACCGACCCATCGGATGGATTTTTCGGGAATATTTGCCTACCTGTTCGCCATTACCGGATTCTTAATCGCTCTGACCTGGGGCGCCGTACAGACCTGGAATGCCCAGGTGGTCTATCTGGGGGCAGCGGCATTTTTCGTCGCTCTACCCATTTTCTTTTGGGTGGAAACGCGATCCGAGGCACCGCTCATTCATCTTGGGTTGTTTCGGAATCGGCTATTCGGACTCGGTAACCTGTCGGCTACCTTGAATGCGATTGCTCGGATGTCAATCTTGTTTCTTTTGATCTTTTACTTTCAAGGAGCCAAAGGCGACACGGCGCTCACCGCAGGGATCCTGTCTACACCACTGGCCATCGGAATGTTAGTGTTTTCCCCGGTGGGAGGATGGATTGCCGATCGATGGGGAGCCACTATACCTGCCACGGTCGGGATCCTGTTGTCCATGGTGGGGCTTATAGGTCTGGCTATCGACACGCATCTTTACACCCCATACTGGAGGCTTGCCTTGTGGATGGCGATCGCGGGGGTGGGGTCCGGGCTCTTTAATTCCCCCAACACCAGTAGCATCATGAATGCAGCAGGGTTGCGTCACCGCGGTGAAGCCTCCGGCGTGCGATCGCTGACTACCAACACCGGCATGCTCATCTCAATCGCGTTTTCTTTAGTATTAGTGACCTCAAACATCCCACGGCATGCCATGCTCGCTATTTTTGCTGGCACGGTAGAAGGGATTCACGGAGCGAAACAGGTGGAATCTTTGCAAGGTTTCATTCGCGGGCTGCATGTGGCTTTTTGGACAATGTCAGGGATTTCGCTCATCGCGGCCATTCTCTCCGCGCTTCGTGGATCGCGTCCGGCGGGAGGGGAAACCGAGCCCGCAGGATCGTCGGCCATTGAACCGATGAATGGGGACCAAGTGCGCGGTGCACGTTCTACCCACCGTGAGACGGGGACCGAAAAGTAACGTGATGAACGCCCACGCCATACTGAAACACCATCGTTCCCCCTACGGAGCCGGTCATGCTGACCATGATGACGGTGGCGACTAGGAGGAGAAGGGAAAGGCCCGTCGATCGACCGCGTCCTGTCTTCGCGAAGGACCATCCCCTTCGAGAGGAGGATCGGGAGTAGCGCGCAATCAGCCGCGCCCCCAGCGCACTGAGCGCGAGGACACCACTTAATACGGCGTACATTTGGTGCAGAGTTAAGAGCCGGAGTGTGGTGGGTGACCACTTCACATACTGTTCTGCGATCACGCCGGTTGCTGCGGTCACCACTCCGGCAATGAAGGCGAGAACGAGAAGCCAAAAACTCGCTTGATCCCAGAAGTGGTCGGGTTGTCGCACAAATCGGGACACAATATCGGCGAAAAGTGCGACGTAGAATAGGGCTATGACGAAGTGGACCACCATCGGATGGATGGTAGAAGGAAATATGGAAAGTCCAATGGAGATCCACACCTTAAGAATAGCCGACCAGATTCCTATAATGAAGCTCACGATGTTCATCCCCCCGAATTGTTAGCGACCATAAGCAAAGGGAGCCATGCAGTTGGCTCCTTCGCATTAACGGCGATATACGCCATGATAGCACAAGTCGAGAGGGCGACCAGAACGGATTATTGGGTCACGATGGCCCGGTTTAATGCCCGTCAGGCTGCCTCTGGATTCACGCTATAGCTCGGATGAGCGATTGACTTTTTAAGCCTAAAGGGGCATGATGACGCCAAAAAAGGGGAGGCTAACCGTGAAACTTGGGGAACTTTGGCAGGCTGTCAATGAAGGTTTGATGATCTGCAGCGCAGTCGCTGTGGCCACCGGCTGGTATTTTATTCGGCACAAGAAAGTAGATGTTCATCGGCGCTTCATGCTCACGGGGGCGACCTTCGGCGCACTGTTCTTTGTAAGCTATTTGGTCAGTACCCTCTGGGTGGGTGATACGTTTTATGGCGGACCGAAATCTTACGCTCTAGCGTACCAAGTATTTTTACTGATCCATATTCTCTTGGCTACCGCGGCAGCGGTACTCGGTGTGATTACGCTCCGTTATGCATTTCGCCAACGTTTTCAAAGTCACCGCAAGGTCGCTCCATGGACGGCAACTTTTTGGTTGATCTCCGCCGCCACTGGGCTTGGGGTTTTTTTGCTCCTATTCGTAATCTTTAAACCGGGTCCTAGTACAACCAGCCTGATCCAAATTCTACGAGGCCATGTGCATGGGTAATCACACGCCATTATTTTATCGAGTTTTACCCCCCAAACACCCGTCAGCAGATCGTTGGGCCACCCTGGTGGTGATGCATGGACGGGGTAGTAATGAAGAAGATTTACTAGGCCTTCATCCGTATTTGCCCGAAGACTGGGCCATGGTGAGTCTTAGAGCACCGGAGGTGATGGGACCAGGCCAATACCAATGGTATCGAATCAAAACGCTGGGTGACCCGGATGTCGCGAGTCTTGATACGAGCTTGGATATGGTAGAGGCGTTTGTACAAGACCTTGCGCGTGAAATTCCTGGTGTCGATCCCAATCGGTGGGTCCTAGGAGGATTTAGCCAGGGGGGACTCATGACAGCGGCTCTGCTTGAGAGACCGCTGACGTTGTCACCCATAGGCAGTGTCATCTTGAGCGGTTATCTTCCTGACGCGGTCGTGCTTCAGCGTACCCTAACAGGCTATCCAATTTTTTGGGGGCATGGCACCCAAGACGCTGTACTCTTGCCATCTTGGGCTCAAACGGGCGTCAACCGTCTGCAAAGTCTGGGAGCGGATGTCACTTTTCATCTCTACCAAGGGCTCGGTCATGGAGTCCACGACCAAGAACTCGACGATTTGAGAGGCTGGCTCTCTTCTCGCCAGGGTGACGAATAAGCGGGGTCAGTTTGGGGCGATGGGAGATAGTGGTCGGCATGCAAATGCCGGCTACCCCTGGACAGTTCGGTAATAATCTTGCAATATGGCGCTGACCTCAGGCCGTACCGTCCCGGTTGGGAGTTCTTTTCCCTGGCGTAAAGTGGTGCGAATTCGGGTTCCGGATAAGATTTCCTGGTCCTCTGGGGGATGAGGACAGGTTTTGCCCGTAGCCATTTGCAAGCATCGACGGCAATAAAAGGCAGGCTCGGCAGCGATGATGTGGATGCCCAGTTCGTCTTCCTGCAAGCGCTGAAAAACATGCTGACTTGCCATGGGGTCGTAAAAACTCCCGACGCCGGCATGATCACGTCCGACGATAAAGTGGGTCATGCCATAGTTCTTGCGGCAGAGGGCGTGAAGGATTGCTTCTTTGGGGCCACCATAGCGCATGGGGGCTGGGAAACCCGAAAGAATCGTGCGAGAGGCCGGGAAGTATTCGGATATCAGCGCCTGATAGGCACGCCAACGAACTTCGACGGGAATATCGTCGGCTTTGGTGTAACCGACCAGCGGATGCAAGACGAGCCCATCATGGGTTTCCAACGCGGTCTTTTGAATGTATTCGTGGGCACGATGTAGAGGATTGCGGGTTTGGAAACCCACCACCGTTTTCCACCCACGCTGTTGAATGAGATCGCGGATTTGGTGCGGAGTCAGCACGGGGGCCACGGGGTACTGCGGCCATTCTACTAGAGTGACGGCACCGGCCACCCGTATCGGACTATCTTGAAGGGTCCTAGCCACACCGGGATGGGCGGGATCCAGGGTTCCATACACGGAATAGGCTTCTATTTCGGGGTCTAGCCAAAACACTTCTTCGACGTTCAAGATGGCCACCGTAGTGTCATTCCGCACTAATCGTGCCAAGTCAGCCTTGCGTAATCTTGAGGCTAGTTGTGGATCGATGGCGAGCGTAATGGGGATCGGCCACGGGCTGCTATTCGGTAGGTGCCAATCCTCAAGCACACTTTGCACGGCGCGCCGGCCTTGAAATCCGATTACGGGCGCGTACACGCCGGTTGCCAAGCAGAATGCATCGGCCCAATGAAAGGCATCTAACGGGATGGCAGGAGCTTTATCGAGCCACAAGGCGATGGAGGAGCTCAGGGATCCCGGAATTACGCGTGGTTCTAGAGATGCAGCCCGCATTCGGTTTTCTCCTTTCCTTGCCAACGACCCGCTCGCGGATCCTCTCCGTCGGAAACCGGGCAGGTGCATGGCTGGCATCCTAGGCTGGGATAACCTAAGTCGTGTAATGGATTGTAGGGGACTTCGTGCGTCTGGAGGTATTGAAAAACCTCAAGGAAGGACCAGTTGACCAGCGGATTGATTTTAACCAAGCCATGATGGTTGTTATCCCAACTGAGTAGCGGGGCATGACGCCGGAACGCCGTCTGATCGCGACGAATGCCGGTCATCCATGCCTGGTACTGCTTCAAGTGGGCTTGTAAGGGGAGAACCTTGCGCATGGTGCAACACTGATCCGGGTCTTGGGTCCATAGATTGGGTCCGATCGTGGTGGCTTGCTGAGCGACGGTCAGCGATGGTCGCACCCGCGTCACGGAAATTTGGTAGCGCCTTTCGACTTCCGTAATGAGCGCATAGGTTTCGTAGAATAATAGGCCTGTATCCAGGCAAAACACTTCTATCGGTTGCCCGGTGCGATGCCACAGGTCGAGCAGGACCATGTCTTCCGCCCCCAAGCTCGATGCTAAAACCAGGTTTGGACCAAAGGATTGCAGAGCCCAGGATACGACATCGGCGGTAGGCATTTCTTCAAGCTCTCGACTAACTGTCGCGAGGGCTTCCGGTGCAACCCACGACCCATCTGGCAACGTGATGCGAGCCAAATTTTTTCCTCCTTCGTTACGGATTCTCTCGATAGATTATGAGGTAGAGGCGATTTGGTGCGTCTTCGGGTCGCGGTTTTTCAAGGAGCACAAGGCGCGGCGACTTTTGGGAAAGGGCCGATTCCTATGTAAAGCAACCATTAAAAAAACATAATGCGTAGCGCTTTTAGGGTGGCGGTGGGTGTATTGCTGTCGCAACCCGCATCTCATTGTGTGTGGTGGGGGTCTTTGTCTCGTGTCGGCAGTTAGCCAGAAGTTGGGTCAAGATGGATCGTGGCCGATCAAGGAGTCACGTGGGCTTGTTGGGGAGTTGGGTGCGGGGCGTGAGCGACCTCTTTGAAACCCCAATTGAGAATATTTTCTGCATCGGTGTATACCGGGGGGAAACCCATCTGACCATGCATAATGACCCCTAATAACGTGACTGAGTGGCCGTGAACCTTCCGGGTGGCAGCGAATACTAAATTAAATCCGGCAGCCGTGGTCCAACCGGTCTTGACCCCGATCACGGTGGGATCTTGAAACAAGAGCCCGTTGAGGTTTCGCAAGACCGGGTTGTGAGGGATACTGGTTACCCTCGTGTTGACGATCTGCCGAAACAGCGGATGTGAAAGGTCACGCATCGCGATGATGGAGAGATCCCATGCAGTACCTACGGAATGCGGCGAGAGACCATCGGGGTCGGCGTAGTGCGTCCCATTCATGCCGAAAGCTTTCGCTTGTTGGTTCATTTGCGACACAAAATTTGCGGTGTGTCCTCCCATGGTCTCCGCCAATTGGACTGCAGAGTCATTTGCTGATGCCAACATTAGCCCGTATAAGAGTTGTTTGACGGTGAAGTGATTGTTGGGGGCCATTTTCATATCCGAGCCGGTGGTGGATGCTGCATTGGGCGAAATCGTGATGACTTTCTTTAAGGGTAGCCGATGCAACGCGAGATAGATGGTCATAAGCTTGGTGGTGGATGCTAAGGGGCCAACCTGATGGGGATTCAACTGCCACAGCAACTGATGCGTGTTGAGGTTCCACAGTACACCCGAGGTTTCACCGATCGCAAAGGGGAGCCTGGGCAGGACGGGATTGGTTGCTGGTGAAGGCGACAGCACGTAGACCGGGGGCATGACTGGTTTGGTCGCAGGCTTTTGTTTCCGCACGGTTGGGTCGTGAAAGGCATGATTTACCCATGCCGACGTCACTAGTAATAACACAAGAATAAATAATCCAATAGGGGAACGTCGCTCCCTTTTTTTGGGCAACGGGCGTGAAACCACAACTTGTCCTGCCTTTCGATAACCGTAATGGTTCTATCTTAACAGAGAGGGATATGAGGACACTACTATTTACGAGACGGAAGGTTATGGATCATAGCATCCCACCACTCAGGATGTTGATCAATGTATTGAATTAGGGCAGACAAACGTTCCAAGGTCTCTGCACTGACATAATGCTCGATCCCCTCCACATCATGGTACGCGACGGCGGGATCGGATACGCCCAACTGCTCGAGGAATCGTTCAAGAATGCGATGCCGTGCTAAAAGGCGTTGTCCTTGACTCTCACCATAGGGAGTCAAGGACAACCCCCGATAGCGTTCGACTTCCAAAAGGCCATCAGCCTTTAAGCGGCGGAGCATCTTGCTTACGGATGCTTGACTGATATTTAAGCGTTCTGCAATATCGGTAACGCGGGCGTAACCCTTTTCCTGGGTGATAAACCAAATGGCTTCCAGGTAATCTTCCTGGTTTGGGGTCGCCATAGGATCGACTCCTTTGGGTTTCTAACAGTCTATGCCGGGGACAGGTCCAAACGTGCTATCGTAAGATGGGGAAACGTGGCAGGAATTTTGAGATCTTATTGCGAATGTTAAATAAGAATCGTGGGGAAAGGACGACACGGATGCGGCGTTTGTTGTTATTTGACTTTGATGGCACGTTATACCGAGGAGACGATCCCTTTCGGTTTTATGCGAGGGCGATCGCCGCGCGGATGCCAGATAGCAGCCGAGGAGCGTATCTCGAGGCCGTAGACGCTCACTTGACGGGGAACCGTCGTATCCCCGCTGGGGATCACTGGGAAGCTTTAGTGAATTTGGCGAAACCGGTGATTGAGAGTCCCGACCTATTGCAGGAAGCTTTTTTGGAAACCCGAGGTCATATGATGACCGACGCATGTGACTTGGAGGTCTCACCGGACCTGGTGGATTTTTTGACCGCCATCAAGGGACACGTGCTTCTCGCAGTAGCCTCGAACAGTCCCGATCAGGTGGCCCGGCCCCTCCTGGACAAACTAGGGCTCGCGCGGTTTTTCGATTACATCAAATCCGAGGCGAAGAAGCCGGTCGGCTTGGCACCCTTCGTGACCGAAATTTTGGGACGAGAGAACATTGAGATCCCAGGCACAGTGTTTAGTGTCGGAGACAACTACCGTAATGACATTGCCCCTGCGATGGAGCATGGGTGGCTCACCGCATACATCAGTCCCTGGGACGATCAACCGGGTCCTAGCACAGTGGTAGGCCGTCAAATTGAGGATGTACTACCAGATCTGTTAAGCTGGGCTCTCGGCAGCCGTGTCTCGGATGGCGGATATTAGTTTTTGGGGTCGAGACTTTGGACCTGGTGGGAGATTGGTCGCCAAGGCGTGTCGATGCCGCTAGTTCACTGAATACCACCATCGGGTGTAGCCCGTTGGTTGC
>JAJYPK010000135.1 GCA_021795465.1 Bacillota bacterium | reverse complement strand
TATTTTTCTGAAGTGGCGTCAGGTTGACGCCAATATTGGAGGAACATGACGGGATCCGGTGCTTTTACCGCCACTTCGCCTATCGTCCCGTTCGGTACAGGATGGCCATCGTGGCCAATGATGGCCACAACATGGCCGGGGACGGAACGCCCTGTCGAGTTGGCCTTGATCGGATACAAGGTCTGGGCATTGGACAACACCATGTTGCATTCCGTTTGTCCGTAAAATTCGTTAATGTGGACACCCAACTCTTGATGCGCCCAGAGTTGCGTCTCGGTCCCCAAGGGTTCACCACCACTGGCTATCGTGCGTAAGGAAAGGGGTGACGAGTGTTTTGGGATAGGCACTTCTCGCATCATCCGGAGCGCTGTTGGCGGTAAGAAGGTATTGGTGACGCGCCATCGGATCATGAGGTCATAAGCTTCTTCGGGGTCGAATTTACTCATTCGACGCGCCAAAATGGGAATGCCCCAGTGCAAGGCAGGAAAGAGCACGTCGAACATGCCGCCAATCCAGGCCCAGTCCGCAGGCGTCCACAAAAAGTCACCAGCGCGCGGTAATAAGTCATGCGAAATACTGACTCCCGGCAGATGACCAAGAAGCACGCGATGGCCATGTAAAGCCCCTTTTGCGGGACCGGTGGTCCCGGAGGTATAGATGATAAGGGCGGAGTCGTCAGCTCGGGTGTTTACGGGGGTAAGGCTCTCCGATCCTTGACGGATTAAAGCATCCCATAATTGGCAATCGGACAGGGGGCCATCCGTCACAATGATCTGTTCCAAAAGAGGGAGTTCGGTCCGGTGATCTAAGAGGATTTGCGCATGTTGCACATCCGTGACGACAATGCGCGCCCCGCTATCATTCAATCGATATAGGAGGGCCTCCGGTCCAAACAGAACGAACAAAGGGACGACGATGGCCCCTAGTTTGTAGCCTGCGATGTGCGCAATCACTAAAGCAGGAGACTGCGAAAGGAGGATGGCGATACGGTCGCCCGAAACAATCCCTTGTGCATGAAGGGCGTTGGCCAATCGATTGGAGTGGGTCGCCAGCTCAAAAAACGTCCATTTCTCATGGGTGTTATCCCCTTTATCATAGATGAGGGCCACTTGACCGCGTTTCGCGGCATGCTTATCACTGACGTCTACACCAATGTTAAAAAAGGGTGGGATCTGCCACGTGAATTGAGATTGGATTTCAGCGTGGGATGCCCCTGAGCGGCTGACCCGTTCCCAAAAGTCTTCAGCGTAATATGCAATAGGGTCCGATGACACGTATCCTTCTCCTCTCGGTCCCGGCCGAGCATGGGTATCGCTTTAAGCCAGGGATTTTAATAGGCGCTAAAGATCGGAATTGGCTTCAAAGCCAATTCCAGGTATGTCTGGCAAGCTGACACGTCTATTTCCGACTTGATGGTGATCAGGTATCTTTGGTGCAAACAGGGATGCCATCAAGGATCGTGCCTTGAGTCTACCATAATCCAAATTGCCCAAGATGCTATGGTTGTCAAAATTGAGGTCCCCAATGCATGACGTGATACGCGGTGTCGCAGACGATGGGTTGGGGGTTCATCAACTGGGGCACCGCAGGAATAACCGAAACACAAAACTTGGTCTTCGATCGGTCCAATCCAACGTGAGATACACGCTTGGTACGGACCCAATCGCGGTCGCCGTCAAGTCGCCAAAGATGATCCCCACATCAACGCCGAGAATCGGATGGCTCATCAACGCCCAGACCAGAGGCGCCAACGTTTGCCGTCGGAATTTCGCACGGTGTTGTGTGATAGACTCTAATTTAGCCAAGATGATCCTCCGAGGTTTCTCGCGCAACAATGGGACGAACGGTAGGGAAATCATCGGAGAGCCATACAGTCGCTACATACTCTTGACTACAGGCGTGGAGACAACTTCCTGCCTGTCGCACCGTAGTGTAGAAAGGAGAAACGGGAATGAGGAAGATTGAGACGGTTATGCTATCGCTCCCCGGCCTAATGGCCGGGACCTTGCGTGCAATTCAATGAAAAAGGGCGGTATTATCGTGCTTTGGATGTTATTTTTGATAACCGTTGACCAAGTGTCCTCCGTTTGGGCCCGTAGAGTTCTCCTGACGTCTCATCCTCGACCGATTTTAGGTAACATCCTTATGTTGCATCTCCTCTATAACCGAGGTGCCATGCTGGGAGTAGGTTCTAGCTATCCCGGAGTCGTGCTATGGGTCGGACTTTTTGTGAGCGTGGGTTTGCTAAGTGCCGTGTTTACACTGTCGTCATACCGTTGGCCGCTTGCAACAATGACTGGGGGAGCCTGGGGTAATGTAATCAGTCGCCTGATTTACGGCCGGGTTACAGATTTTATCCAAGTGAGAGGGTATCCCGGAATTTTCAATCTATCTGATGTGGCTCTTAGAGTTGGGATCGTGTGGCTTGTGGTTGCTTTGCTGTTTGCTGGGCGCGGGGCAGAACGAAAAGGTGATAAAGTGGCCCCAAAGGGATGGGTTCGATGAATGACATTTAGCCTCTGCGCTCGGTCTGGCGTGCGACAATGGTTGGTACGATACTTCGCTGACCAAGTTTGAGCTGACTTTATCAAATCATACGAACGCTTCCTTGTACGTCGGAACGCGTCTTCAGGCAACGGGCTCCTTTTCTGTGACGTTCTCCGCCAGGAGCACATTGTGGGATTAAGCAATCCATCCGCTTCACACCGATGTCTCGTGTTGGGTTGGCTGTTGACGCTTTCGGTCGGTTCATTGCTGATCGGCCGTCGAGTAGGTTCGCACGACCGGAACAAAGAAGGCAACGGTTGAAATCGCAATTTCCAGAGCACCCGCCCACCACAAGACAGGCGACACGCCGATCTGGGCGATGATCCATCCGGAGGCTGCCTTGGCCATCGGTTCGGACCCGGACATCAAGACAATCGTTACGCTAATGACTCGCCCAAAAACGCGGGCCGGAATGATCCGTTGATTAACACTCGGGGCGATGGTATTGACGGCCACTTCGACTAGGCCGACCGACCCCAAGACGAGGACCACGAGGGCCAAGTGCTACGCCAGACCTAGCATGATGAAAAGGACACCTTCCAGGCCTGTTGCGAAGAGCGTCATGCGAGGGGTGGGTCGACGTAGACGAATCACGGCGAAGACAACCGCGCCAAGAGCACCACCCACGCCTAAGGCGGCCATCATGAAACCGAATCCTTGCGACCCCACGTGCAACTGGTGGGCCAGTAGCGGGATCGCCACCATGACGGTGGCCAGGCAGGCATTCACCACGAATGCCGCGAGGGAGGTGACCACGAGCAATGGCGTCTGGAGCACATATCGGATGCCCTGCGTCATGCCGCTGAGGACGGAGGCGGTGTGTGCCGGAACTGGGGCATCCGCCTTCTCCTTGGCGGTCACGAAGGTCAAACAGGCTATCGAGACGCCATACGTGGCGGCATTCAGCGCGATGAAGACGTCGAAGTGTCCGGAGGCGGCGAGCATCCCGGCCAGCGCGGGTCCTATAATTTGCGTGGTCTGCGAAGCGACCATTAAACTCCCGTTGGATTGGACATATTGATCGGGCACGACCAAATACTGTTTGAGTTTCGCGGCCGCGGGCCAAAACCCGGCATCCATCGTCCCGAAAACAAGGGCGACCACGAAGAGCGACCAGATCGGGGGCATGCCCTGAGACGAGGAGACGGCCACGAGAAACAGCATCGCCGCCAGGCGAACGGCATCGGACGCCATCATGAAGTGCTTCGGGTCCAGACGGTCGATCAGGACTCCACCCATCAAAGAAAACAGAATCTGAGGGAGACTCATTGTCGCCATGAGCAAGCCTAAGGTTGCCGATGATCCGGTGGCGCGGACGACCATCCAACTCAGTGCGAGCAAAAACATGGCGTCTCCGAGTCCGGATACGAAACTGCCAACCCAAAACGTGACGAAGTTCCTGTCTTTGAAGATCATCAAAACCTCTCCTCTCACAATAAATAACGGGCATAGAAAAAGGACACCTGCTCCAGCGTCAGGTGCCCTTGGGGCGTGTTTTCGGCGGTTCCCTTTATCCCGGACCGGTCGAATCCCTGATCGTGGTAGCCACGTCAAAATGCAAAAAGGGCATACGAAGACCCTTTGGAGACGTCGTACCAAAAATCCAGGGATTCATCGTGGAACCTCCCGTCCTGTGATCGCGGAAAGCATACCATAACGGTAATCGAATTTCCATCCGATGGCGGTGTCTCAAGCGCGAGATGTCTTGCCGGACATTTGGGAGTGTTAGTATCATAAAGATGGGGCTCTGAACGACACCGTTCAGCCCTATTCCGGGAACTCGGTGTGGTGTGCTAAACGATATAATGTCGTGCTACTTGCGCCTTCGCCATCGTTTGTGATGGGTCGTGTAGGTCCGGGGACATGTTGCGTAGACCTCATGCGCTTTGGCTGTGACAATGCCTTCGAGCTGACGTTCCTTGATGAGGTCTGCCTCAAATCGGCAATCCCGGCCAACACAGTGATGAGGAGCTCGCCATTCGCGGCGCACGTGACGACGGTGTATAGTCATGCGATTGAACACATCTCTATGGATGCCATCAACAAAGCTACCGTCGGAATTCGCGGTTTTGGTAGTTTACGGTCGGTACCGAGTCACCACAAACCCTCCAATCAATAAGGATGTACTCGGTCGATGCACCCGACTGTTGCACGTAAACAGAAATACAGCGACATCCCCAAGATAACGGGCACGTTAGCTACCCCTCTGCGGTGAATTGCTTGACCGCATGGTTAGTTCCCAAGCTTGATGGCCTCGATGGTTGCCGAAACCACATAGTCTGTAATGGGAGTGCCCGGGGCCCAATCGCGAATAAACGACAGGCTTTCGTCTTTACGTGCAATGCGGACCTGTGCAAATCCGACCCCATGGAGCATTGTCTCAATTTCGGATATCAACGAGGCCCCAGCAATGCATCCCGTATAGAACGCCATATTCCCCCGAATGTCCTCCGGCAATTCGGCAAAGGCAACAATATCCGAAATCGCCAGCCGCCCCTGCGGCTTCAACACTCGATACGCTTCGGCAAAGACACGGGGCTTGTCGGGCGAGAGATTAAGGACACAGTTTGACATGATCACATCCACGGTGCGGTCTGCAACTGGCAGGCTCTCGATTTCCCCCAGGCGAAATTCAACGTTCCGATAGCCGCCCTGTTCCGCATTATCTCGCGCCTTGGACACCATCTCCGGCGTCATGTCCACGCCGATCACCTGGCCCGAAGTACCAACCTTGCGTGCGGCGAGAAAGCAGTCGAATCCGCCGCCACTCCCTAGATCCAGCACCGTTTCACCGGGACTTAAGTGAGCGATAGCCTCTGGGTTCCCACATCCCAATCCCAGGTTTGCCCCCAAAGGTACAGAACCGATATCGTCCGTGGTGTACCCAAGACTTTGTGATACGCTACCTACGTTAGCCAAAGACGCATCGCAGCAACCCGAACCCGTGTCGCAACCGGCATCCGCTATGGCCACGCGCCGATATTGTTGGCGTACAGCCTGCCGTACTTTGTCGTTTGAAGATACATCCGAAAGACGACCTTCAGTCTTCAAGCTGTCGCCACGAATTTCTTTGGCGATTTGGCTATCCGTGATCCCATAGGCCGAAGGTGAAACGGTTGATGGAACTGGATCAGGATCGCAACCATCTTCACGGGTTGGCTTCTCTTCAGCATCTTCGACGCCAGAAGCACCGACTGCGGACTTCTCACCACAATATCGTTCTTTCTTGGTGCGCAATAGGTCTTGAACTTTCGTCAGTTCATTATCTGTCATTTTCACGATAAAAATCATCTCCTTATATCGATTGATATCGATGAAGCAGGGCAAAAAAATTAGAGCTGGAGTCTACGACCTATAGCCATCGGTTGGTCCTGGGTCAAGACGGCCACGTGCCGTTGAAACGCGGTCCAAGTTTCCTGATTGACTTGATAGACCTGATAGGTTCCCCGTCGTTCGACCTCTACTAACTGGGCGTCAACCAGCACTTGTAAATGATGCGAGATCGTGGATTGTGCCAAGCGATGCCGTTGGGTGAAGTCGATCACGCAACAGGCGGATTCTTCCGGAGCTATCTCTGCACAGCAAGATGTCCCATTGGCCCGGAGAAGATCTATAAACAGCGCGTAGCGCGATTGCTGTCCTAAAGCTCTAAAAATCGCCACAGGATCCATGGGTCGCATCTCCAATTCATCGATATCAATCGATATTGTAAACTTCCGTCTTTTGGTCGTCAAGGCGAGTAGAGGTCCACGCCAATATCAACCTATGGGGCGGGCTCTTAACGCTTTGTCGGAAGCACTAACCCGCGAGGATCATGAAGCCAATATTGTTATTGCAGAAGCGCCTGGAAGGCGCTGATGTTAGGTTCAGGCGAGGTCACGTGTCTAGTCTTGCGGCACGATTTGCCATCCACCTTCGGGTCGGCATTTTTTTGTAACCCCGGAGCATAGACGCAGATGAGGATGGAATTTAATTGGTACGCGACGACCTTGCCCTCATCACGCAATGCTCACGTGATCATAATGAGAGAGCCGATTCGCCTGGGTGGGATGATGCCGACCGACGCGAATAAACGAATAAGTCTAGCGATCTATTAGCACTATGCCAAATCTTCTGGGGCCAAGGTTTCCGGGAACGGGTTAAACATATGTCCCCCAGGATTTTACGAAGACGTGTGGGCTTGCGAACTCGGAGCAAGGCTTTATGCGGAAATTGACCCATGTCGCGTGTTTAGGGTCGAATAGGTGAATGTGGGTCATGTATTTAGTGGCCCAATGTCGGCTCAACAATCCCAAAAAAGCCTTATGAAAACACCACAAAACCGGAGGGATCTGATACCATTAAAGGCACACAAACCTATACTAAAGAAGTGTTCCCGCTTGGCTATAGATACCACAAACGAACCTGTTTTCTGTGGTAGGATATGCAACCGTTAGGGGATTTGGGACGATTACTATGCGCGCTCGAGGCCATGCCGAACGAATCGTTGATGCGGATCCTTGAAGCCGACCGCGGACGCGGTCGTAATATATCCGGTGCGCGTTGCGCGATGGGGAACGGTGGTTGGCGACTTTTCCGTGGACATTGGGCCATCGCCCGCATTGTCGCCGAGGACTGTACGAGGTCCCATAACGACTTGACGGCGTTAGGTAGCGACTATATCGAGAGCACCACAGGAGGGACGTCATGCCTAAGACTCCGGAACTCTTTAACGAGATCGCGCCTAATTACGAGAAGTGGAGCAATTTGCTGTCAGCGGAAGGCATTCGTGCATGGCATCGGTTTGCCGTTGATACGATGCACCTGATACCGGGAATCCGGGTGTTGGACGTGGGCTGCGGGACAGGGATTGCCACGCGATTGATGGCCCAGAGAGTGGGCGTTCACGGAGAGGTCACAGGGATCGATCCGGCAAAAACTATGTTAACTCAGGCCCTACATGCAGACACGAGAAACGATAGTGCGCCCATTCGGTGGGTCGTAGGACGGGGAGAACACCTTCCGTTTGAGGACGCATCCTTTGATCGGGTCACAGCACAATTTTCTCTGCGCAATATGGAGGACTGGATCCAAGGCATTCAGGAAATGGTTCGTGTGCTCAAGGACCAGGGGCAACTCACCATCTTGGAGATGGTGCAGCCGACCACCACGATGGGAATGATCGCGCGACGGGGACTCGATAACGTGACCGAAATACTCGGCCATCTCGTGCCCACTCCGTATCAATGGTTGGGGATGTCCTTGCGTCATGCCCCAACCACGGATGAACTCCGTAACGAAATCAGGCGCGTGGGCATGACCTCCCTTGCGACCCATCACTGGTTGGGAGATCTTGTGGTAGTGCTCAATGGTGTCAAAGGGAGATTTGCCAGCGAGGGATCGGATGATGCTAGCGGGCAGGTGGTGGTGTGGGCTGTGGACGGGTCTGTAACCTCCTTGCACGCATCGCGGTGGATTAATCAGTGTGTCGATCCGGCAACCCAGGTGCATATTGTTTCTGTTATCCCCTCAACACACCGCAGAGATCGCATTCGAGAGACAGACTGGCTCTATTGGGTTCAACAACAATATAAGGCCAATACCCTTCTGACTCCTGGGCGATATCACATAGAGACACACCTTCTCGAAGGTTCGCCGGGACCGCAACTGGTACGCTTCGCTCAAGGTATCCGCGCCAACCTGGTTGTCATCGGAACGAGGCATCGGAACCCAGGAATAAATCATTGGGGGGGAGGGAGCGTGACGCAGTATGTGTTTGCGCATGCCGACCGACCCGTTTTAATCATCCCGACCGATGTTGACACGGCTCTACCGACTCCGTTGTGATCGCAACCGACAATCACACGGCGACCGGGGGGCACTATCGGACTGGCCAAGGCTCACTACTTGCTTGAATTTCCAAGATATGGAGGGCCTTGCGGGTCCTTGAAATTGCCGCCAAGAACGGACTGCTCGGAGCAAATCGCTTGGGTTCTTGAATGATCCCGGATGGCACGGCCATCGTCTCTTGAGACGGGTTCTGCGCCACGTGTACCAAAACGTTGCGACCGCTATCCTGACACGAAACCGTCTTTGCCTTGGATGACCGTCTCTCGGTCGCGCAGGTAGGGGGAGAATTGTTTCCTTTACGAGATGATCGAATA
This sequence comes from Bacillota bacterium, assembly GCA_021795465.1. GTDB lineage: Bacteria > Bacillota > Sulfobacillia > Sulfobacillales > Sulfobacillaceae > JAKADJ01. The sequence continues at coordinate 29 of JAJYPK010000135.1, read as the reverse complement.
CCTAAGTACTACCTGATAGGTGGTCCTTA
>JAJYPK010000020.1 GCA_021795465.1 Bacillota bacterium | reverse complement strand
GCGTAGGCTCCTTTTAATCGTTCTTCTGCCTGGCGCACCGCTGACACCAGATCCTGATTCCCGCCATATGCCTCAAGCAGATGGGGGATGACTTCGGTATCGGTATCCGAAGTGAACTCATGGCCCTCTGCGATGAGTTCATCACGGAGCTCCTGAAAGTTCTCGATAATCCCATTGTGCACGGTCGCAATTTCGCCGTGACAATCGGTATGCGGATGGGCGTTTTGGTCCGTGGGCCGTCCATGCGTCGCCCACCGAGTATGCCCGATCCCGCAAGGTCCGGGAGGCAGTGACCCTAGTACCGCTTGGAGTGCCGAAATCTTGCCTTTACTCTTACGCACTGCTATGCCGTCGGGTAACGCCAAGGCAATGCCCGCCGAGTCGTAACCTCGATATTCTAAGCGTTTGAGTCCATCAAAAATAAAGGGTAACGCGTCCGCCTCGTGGCCGACGAACCCCACAATTCCACACATGTTCCTCATCGCCTCCATTATTCGAATGGAGTCGGCCCTAACCGCACGGTTTTGTGTCGTTCTTACAAACGACCTTTGTCCGTGATTTCTCGGCTGCTAGGAAGCCGGAGGTCACCCGCCGAATAGTTCGAGATCCCCCACCTCGTCAACCCATCTTATGGGTCCCGGCGCTGTTGGCAAGATAAACTTAGGCTTTCGCCGACTGTAAAGCTTCGTTTACGACCGTAGCCATACGGTCTGCCCATTGTCCAATCTGGCTCGCATCCCTCCCCTCCAGCATTATCCTCAACAAGGGTTCGGTTCCGGAGGGACGAATTAACACGCGACCCTCTTCACCCAATTCTGTCTGTGCTGCCGCCACCATCTCGATTAATCCGGGGATTTCACGCGGCCAATCGGCAATCGGCCGCGGAAGCCTCACGTTATACAACACTTGGGGATAACGCTCAATTTCTCCCACCAGAGCGGACAACGGTCGGTTTTGTCGGGACATCTCCGCTAGCACTGCGAGCGCGGTCAAGAGTCCATCCCCGGTTTCTGCCCATTGTCGTAAGATAATATGCCCCGACTGCTCTCCACCCAACATAAACTCTCCATCCCGCATGCGCGCTGCCACCCACCGGTCGCCAACCGGGGTCCGTTCCAGCCGGATTCCCGTACGAGCTAAAGCTTTTTCAAGACCCAAGTTCGACATCACGGTCGCTACGACGGTGTCGCCCATCAGCGTATGCTCTGCTTTCAAAGCTTGCGCCAATATGTAGAGTATCTCGTCGCCATCTACAATGTGGCCCGTCTCATCGACCGCAATCAGGCGATCGGCATCTCCATCAAATGACAATCCAATATCGGCCCCATAAGCCAGCACAGCCTCTTTCACCACCTCCGGATGGGTGGCCCCACAATGTTGGTTAATTTGATTTCCGTCGGGCTCTTGGTTTAGGACCACGAGAGAAAGCCCGAGGGCTCTCAAAATGGGGGGAGCTGTGGTGATGGCCGCCCCGTGAGCCACATCGACGATTACCTTGAGGGGCTGGATTCTCCCCTCAAAGAGGGATGTCACATAGTCACTATAACGGTCGATAGCCAAAGTTTCTGCTCGTGTCACAGTTCCCACCTGTTCGGGAGCCACTCGTTTAAGTCGTGCCGGATCCCGCACCCACTGTTCCACCTGATCCTCACGGGCGGTCGGCCACTTCCGGCCACCCCGATCTAATAACTTAATTCCGTTATATTCCGGTGGATTATGCGACGCCGAGATCATAACCCCCGCCCGAGCATCTAAGTTGTCGATGAGGTATGCTAAGGCCGGGGTCGGAATCACCCCGACCATCACCACATCCACACCCTCCGTGGTAAGACCAGCGGTTAAGGCAGCTTCGAGCATCGGCCCGGAGATTCGGGTATCGCGCCCCATCACCACCACGGAGCCTGGGCCGAGAAGTGCGGCTGACGCCTGCCCTATCCGCATCGCCAACTCGACGGTCAGTTCCTGGTTAGCAATCCCGCGCGCACCATCGGTACCAAATAACCCCATAACGCCAATTCCTCCATCGTTCTCATTAGTGTATACGCAATCTAAAGTATTAACCCTTCGCGGCAATGGTGATAGTCACCGTCACTTTATTCACCGTGAGCGCTGACGTCCCCTTGGGAAACACTAAAGTCATCGTTTCCGCGATGCTGCTTGTTTGACCCGATACCGACACCGGTTGGGTATCGATGGCCGTCACGCCTGCCAATGCCGATGTCGTTCCAGTAATATCTACCGACGTCGGTGACACAGAGATATTGTTAATGGTGTATCCGCTCGCGGGAACCCCGGTATACTTCACCACCACTGGCACCTTTTTGTGAGGGGGAATCGCCGCGATACTGAGCGATGCTGAAACCAGATTCGGGGTAACCTGCACGTGCGGCACCACCTGCCCATGCTTATTGACTGGCAATAAAATGACCTGTTCCTGAAATCCGCTACTATGCCCTCCGACCGACACATCAGCGACCAGCTGATGCACCAAAGCCAATTCCGTGGTGGGCCCATTGATGGTGGCCGTCTTCACGCTCGCGCTCGATGACTTCAACTCATATCCTGGTGCGGGTGTCCCCAATATCCGTAACGACACCGGCACCTTTTTGGTTCCCAGTTTTTCTACCGTGACCACAACCGTTTTTGGTACTATGGACGCCAAACTAGTCCCAGTCGGTGCCGACACGTGTACCGGTAGGGAATAGGTACCGGCATGCGTAATTGACCTTAGGTCCACAAACGCAGTAAAGTCCTGGATCTTGGCGCTTTCGACGCTTTGCGGCGATCCCTTAATCGCCACGGAAATCGTACTCGGAACCACAGACGACGCAGTCAAGTTGCTCTGCGTCAAGGGCGCCTCCGTGACGGAAATCGGTCCAAATGGCCGCGTTACCACCTGAGCAGGATTACCGGAACTCACGATAAGCCATAATAAAATCGCCATCACCACGGCGAGGATTTTAATGACTGTGTCATTTTCCAGAAAACGATCCATTATGAGTTAGCACCCCGATGCCAAAGCTTTAACCCCGGCGAAGATTTCGTGCGCAGAAGGCGCGTCAAGAGCTCTCTGAGGGCCCGATCCTCCAAGCGCCGGTTTAACCGTCCCTCTGTGGCGATGGAAATCCATCCGGTTTCTTCCGAGACGGCAATGGCCACGGCGTCCGACTGTTCGGAGATCCCGATGGCGGCACGATGTCGACTCCCGAGTTCACTACCCGGTTGCGCGCTATCCGTGAGGGGTAAAAATGCGGCCGCCGCCACCACTTTATCCCCACGGATGATGACCGCTCCGTCATGCAGCGGTGTATTTGGCACAAAAATATTCTCTAAGAGCGGACTCGACACCAGCGCCCCGATGGGGGTGCCAGTGGCCGCGTATTCATTGAGACCGGTCTGACGCTCCAGCACTAGGAGAGCCCCGGTGCGGCTTCGCGATAGGTGGTCGCAGGCACGCGCAATTTCGTCGACCGTTCGCGTCAGGTGGTTCTCCTCATGGGGCGCGAGCAAGCCTTCCGCAAAAAACCCGCCTTGACCGATGTGTTCCAAGGCCCTGCGTAGTTCGGGTTGGAAGACAATCGGAATCGCGACCACCAACATATCTTCGATTTTCACCAACAGAAAATGGGTAGTATAAAGGCGCAACCATTGGGATACGGGCACCGCCACCAAGAGCACCACAATACCCTTAATCAATTGGACGGCACGAGTGCCTCGTATTAGAATAAAAAAACGGTAAAATCCATACGCAACAATGGCGACATCCACGATCGATAAAAGCACCGAGGTCCACGACATCGTATGCAAAAATTGCAGCACGCCATCACCGCCCTATTCCGCCTAGGATCGATCCTTCCTTTTGGATCTTAGGTTACCACATTATTGGACTTGGCCATATTCCCTACCCAAGTATTAGAGCCCCTTATGTTAGACTAACCTTGGAGGTATGGTATGGAAGTTGTCCCAAGTCACGCGTCAACGCTGAAACAGAAACAAAAAAGTTTAGGTTGGTTTCCCGTATTTTGGAGGATTTACGTTGTCGTGTCGATGTTTGTCGGCATGTTGGTCAATATTGCCTGGACCACCTTTTGGCTCCGCAATGCGGCACCGGGTCCAGATACCGACGACGCGTGGGACCACCTGTATCGCTCTCTGGCGGTGCGGTTTCGCAAAACCGCCGAAGAGCTCGGGGGACTCGTCATTAAAGTCGGCCAATTTCTCTCCAGCCGGGTAGATTTTCTTCCAAAGGTTTTCATTGATGAATTACAAACCCTACAAGATAACGTCGTGTCTGCACCCTGGGACGATGTGCGCCCTATTTTAGAGCGAGAAATAGGTCCCATCTCCCAGAACTTTTTGTCGTTCTCGTCGCTGCCCTTGGCTGCCGCTTCGTTAGGGCAGGTCTATGAGGCCATCCTCCATACTGGTGAACGCGTCGCCGTGAAAGTCCAACGGCCCCAGATTGAATCCATCGTGGCGGCAGATTTGAAGGCCTTGAGCATTATCGTCCGCCTGACGACCCGTTTTACAAACTTTGGACAAGCCTTTGACCTTTTTACGGTACTACGCGAATTTCGGCGTAGTGTGCACGAAGAGCTCGATTACGTGAAAGAGGTTGCCAATACCGAAGCCATCCGGGAAGAGCTTAGAGACATGCCCTACGTGCGGGTACCCTTAACGTTTCCGGCGCTTAGCACCCGCCGGGTCGTCACCATGGAATTCTGGGATGGAATCAAGATTAACCAAAGAGACGCACTCATTGCAGAGGGGATTAATCCCAGTCAAGTCGCCGAACGAGCGATACGCCTTTACCTACACATGGTAATGGATGCCGGCATCTTTCATGCGGACCCCCACCCGGGCAACATTTTGGTCGATACGGCGGGCAACTTGGTGTTACTCGACTATGGCATGGTAGGAACTTTAGACGCTCTCACCAAACGCCACCTACGCGGCTTGTTTGTAGCCATCTCCGAACGCAATGCGGGGTCACTCGTGGATAGTCTCGATAACCTGGGGATGATTCGGCCCGAAGCAAACCGAGCCCAGATTCGGCGACAAGTCAGCTATCTTTTAGATCGCTACTACGCAGAAACCCTAGACCAATTGCGAGGCCTCGATATTCCGTCATTGCTCCGAGATTTCGAATCGTTGCTTCGTAGTCAGCCCATTCAAGTCCCCGGCGAATTCGCATTTTTAGGCCGAGCCATCGCCATCTTGGTTGGCTTGGCGACCGGGCTTGACCCTGATATCAACTTGGTTGAATTGTTCGCTCCGTATGCCAAGCGCTTTGTGACCGAAGACCATGGCGGCACAGTCGGCTATGCCCGCCAACGGATCGAGCGCTGGGGGCAAACCATCATCACGTTACCCGAGTTATCGAACCGTATCCTCCGCCAAGTGGAATCCGGTGATCTGGAGGGAAAAATTAATTGGGACCAGGGTGCAGAGCGCTTACATCGACTTACGGGGGCCGTTCGCGGTCTCACCCATAGCTTGTACGTCATGGGTCTGGTCATTGCGGGAACGCTGTTCGTCACAACCGATCATCCCATGTATGGACACTGGTGTTTCGGTCTGGCCGGCATAGCCTTTCTCTTAAGTGTCTTCCGTCGTAGATAATGGAGCGGGGTGTCTCGCGATCAATCCCTCGGCCAAGCCGACTCCCAAAAGGATGAGAATGGCACCGAATCCCTCCCACAAATTCATCCGTTCACCCAAAAAAACCCAACCGGCGCCAGCCGCCACTAAGGGAATTAAAAACAAGTAGAGACTGGCTTTCCCAGCGCCGGCAGACATCACGGCATTCTGCCACAGCGAGAGGCCCATGATGGTCACAAAAAATATCGTGTATAACAGCGGCAACCAGGTGACCGGCCCAAAGTTCCCTACCGGTTGCCACGTGATAAAAGGAAGGAGGCCAATGGCACCAAAAAGACTCATCCAGCCTGTCAATGCAATCCCACGGATGGGAAGTTGGAACAGATCGGTGAGCACCGTGAATGTTGTCCAAAGTACTGCAGCCAGGAGGGCATAAATATCGCCCCGAATCGAACCCGAGGGCGAAGCACCAACCAACAGCAAGACTCCCACTAAGGACACGGCTGCCCCTAAAAACATCCGACCGGTCGCCGGCCGTAAGTGCAAGACCCGTTGGACGACGAGCGTCAATAAGGGAGATAAGTCAAAAAGAAAAGCCACATTGGCGGCCATGGTATCCCGCAATGCGGAAGTGAAAAACCATTGGTAGACCGATACCCCGACCACACCCAATATCATGAGTCGGACCCCATGAGATAGCCGTCGCGGTACACTCCGCAGCCACCATGGCATGGTGACCAACGCGGTTCCAAAAAATCGCCAGAACACAAAATCAACTGGGGCTATCCGCGAAACCCCAACCTTGGTCACCACATAATTGAGGCCCCAAGACCCCACCACTAAAATCATGGCGACAATGAATCCGCGACGGTTCATGAAATGGGATGCGGTTGTCGGGTACGCACAAAGTATGACAGGGCCTGCATCTCCAAGGTCAAATCAATATGTTGGACAAAGACGTCCGGGTACCCAGTACAAATGGCGACCGGAGCAAAATTGAGAAAGGCGTGAACTCCAACGTTGGCCATCCGTTCCGCAATTTCCACCGCTGCCGAGGCGGGCAGGGTCAACACGCCCATTCCAACATGAAGCGTCTCGATTAAGTTTTCCATCGCTTCGATCGGCTGTACGACGAGTGAACCAACCTCTGTGCCAATCACTCGAGGATTGTTGTCCATGACGGCGACAATCTTCACGTCACGCTGCTGGGCTTGATCCACGTAACGCACCAATGCCGTGCCCAAGTGCCCAGCGCCCACCACCATTGCTTGGATTCCGTGGTCCAATTGCAAAATTCTCATGATTTCTCGTCGCAACGGAGCGACTTCATACCCCACACCCCGGGTTCCAAAGGCTCCAAAATACGCGAGGTCCTTGCGGATTTGCTCGGAAGAAAAACCCGTCGCCTGCCCTAAAATTCCCGAGGTGACCCGTTCCAAGTTACACGTCACTAACCAGCGAAGATATGCAGGCAGACGCCTTATGGTAGCGTCGGGAATCCTCTGTGACATCCTAGTCGGCACCTCTTTCAAACCATTAGTAATCTCTTGACACAATGAACTGAGCGAGTTCCTCTAATGCCTCTCGAGCGGGCACCTCCGGCAACATCCTCGCAGCCTCTAGGGCGTCTTCCACACATCGATCCGCACGGTGCCGCGCATACGCTAAGGAACCACTAGCATCCAGGATGGCCTTAATGGTAGACATGTGCTCCAAAACCTCGTCAGATAATAAGTAGTGATCGAGATCCTGACGATACCGCGCCTGCGACCGGGCATGAATAATCGGGAGCGTGTAAATTCCGACCGCTAGATCGCCGCCCACCGCCTTACCCAGCTTGCTCGGATCCGCTAACCAATCCAACAGATCGTCGACCACCTGATACGCTAATCCAATGTGATGCCCATATCGTCCTAGGGCGTCGCGGTTTGCCTCGGAAGCGTCAGTCGCCAATGCCCCCAAACGACAGCTTGCCTCTAAGAAGTACCCGGTTTTGGCTTCAATACGCCGCCAGTAATCCTCTTCGGAGGAAAATTGTCGCTGGGCCTGGTGCTGCGCAATTTCTCCGACACACATCACATTCACCACTTGAGCGGCCAGCTCCACGATGGCGGCTTTCGACGATTGGGCGAATAGAATAAACGCATTGGCAAAGAGAAAATCTCCCGCCAGTACCGCCACCGGGTTCGAATACCGATTACGCACCGCGGGAATTCCCCGCCGCACCACCGCTTCGTCTATGATGTCGTCATGGACTAATGTCGCCATATGGATCATTTCCACCGCCGCAGCCACGGTCTCTAGCGTGTTGTCCGCCGTCCCATAAGCAGACCCAAACTGCCCCGCCAGGAGCACGAGAGCTGGACGTAATCGTTTGCCACCGGCCCGTAAGAGGTAGTCCGACACCTCGGCTACCAACGCGTTATCCTGCCTTAAAGTTTTCGATAGTAACCCATCGACCTTTTGTAGACGGGACTCGACTAACGAGAAAAAGCCCAAAATAATCTCCCTTAAAAAAGTATTTTTGCGGCCAGTCAGAGATGATGGCTATGCCGGTTGGGATAGAACTGACACCGGACTAGCCTACATCGGCGAGCAATGACACCAAGAATCTTTCGGGTTAAACAAAAAACCGCCACGACATGCCTGGATGGATGACTCGGTTCCATTGCGTAAGTTCTGGCGGCAGGATCTCGGCCGCCAAATATCCAGGCTCAATACTACCATATCTCATAAGGCGCCCCATGGTTTTTCTCGTTAATGGAGCCAGAAAAAATTGGCGGACTGGTTGACCATATGCACAATCGGCGTAGGATACACGCCGAGGCCGATGGTTCCCACCACTGCGACGACCACCACCACCGCACCCCCAAGGGTCCATTTGGGTTTGGGAGCTGTGCTGTCGCTGTCTTGGTTGTTCAACAGGGCTTGAATGGGACGCAGGTAGGCACCTAATCCCAACACCGTACCCAGGACTAATCCGATAGCGAGACCTGGTTGGTTAGCAAAAAGCGCCGCTTGCAGCAGGTAGAATTTGCCCACAAAACCACCCGTGAGAGGAATTCCGGCAAAGGACAGCATCACCACGATAAAGAACGCCGCCATCAGCGGTCTCTTTTTCGCCAACCCGGTCAGATCGGACACGCTGACCTGGTCACGATCTCCCGCCACCAACGACAGGACGGCAAAAGCGCCTAGCACAGCCAGTCCATAGGGAAGGAGGTAGAATAACAAGGCTCGCGCCCCCTGCAAATTGTGGGTTGCGACCCCAATTAACAAAAAGCCCGCATGACCAATTCCCGAGTAAGCCAACAGTCGTTTGAGATCTTTTTGTGGCAACGCGAGCAAGTTACCCACAATCATGGTTAGTACCGCCAAATACCCTAACGCGGGTCCCCACCATCCGGGCGTGGCATAGAAGCCAAAGTCCATAAATCGTAGTAAGATCGCCGCGGCACCCACTTTGGTTCCAAACGCCATAAACTGGGTCACTGCCGTAGGAGACCCCTCATACACATCAGGCACCCACATGTGAAATGGCACAATACCGAGCTTAAAGAGAATGCCCACCAAACTCAGCACCACGCCCGCCCATAAGAGTGGAGAGGTCGGGGTGGCCACGGTTTTAGCAAAATTCACGAAGGCTAATGACCCCATCGCACCATAGAGGAGCGCCAATCCAAAAAGGAGGATACCCGAGGAGAATGCTCCCAACAATAGATACTTCAGTCCAGCTTCCCCACCGCTTGCGGTGTGGGTAGAGGCCGCCAAGATGTATAACGGCAGGGACAACATCTCGATCCCCAAAAACAGCGTGATCACATTGCCGGCCAAGCCGAGAATCATCATGCCGAGCACGGCAAGCATGACCAAAACCGGAAATTCCGTCCCCCACCGCCGTTCGTCCCATCCCAAAAGGATGGTCCCCAGCCCGGCTAAGAGCACCAAAAGATTGACAAATAAGCTGTAGTTATCGATGACCGCGCCGCCCCCTAAAAACATGTGGGGTTTAAGGACAAACGACCAGAGGTGTGATGACGCCACAAAGGCAGACAGCATGCCAATTAAGGATAGCCATGATGCCACATGATATTTCCGGGAAAGCATGTTCCCCAAAAGGCTAATTAAGATAAAGCCTACGATAATATACTCAGGGAGCAGTCCATGAAAGAGACTCATACGCTCCCTCCTTTCCCTGCCAAAAGATGCACGGCATGATAGAGCGACGGGACCGCATGCGACGTCAGCCCATTAGGCCAGACGCCCAGAAGCACAACCAACCCGGCCAGAGGGACAATCCACCAAATCTGTTGGGCTTTAAGATCGGCAATCTCTAGGTCGCCTTGGGGACCTTGCATGATTCCTTGGAAAATCCGAATCATATACCACGCGGCCATCACCAACACGATAATCGCGATCACCGCAAATACGACGTGATGCACCACGAGACCCTGAATGATGAGGTATTCTCCCACAAATCCCGGTAATCCCGGTAATCCCAGCGTCGCCAGAGCAAAAAAGAGGAAATACGCGGCGAACCGCGGTGCCGAGGCGTTTAGCCCGCGAAGCGTCCCGAGTTCCCGGCTGCCTCCCACATTTTCCAACAAGCCCAAGACGATGAATAAGCCCCCCACCATCAGGCCATGAGCCACCATGAGAAAGGTCGCCCCTAAAATGCCGGCGCGGGTTAAGGAGAAAATGCCTAACGCAATCATCCCAATATGCGATAAGGACGCGTATGCCGTCACCATTTTCATGTCGGTTTGCCTCAGCGCCATAAATGCCCCATAGACCAGTCCGATCACGGCAAGGATTAATAGGCCAGTCTCATATTTCACAAATTCCGGGAAGAACAGTGGCAACATGATGCGTAAGAATCCATAGAGACCCATTTTGGACATCACACCGGCAACTAAAGCGGTCACTGGCGCCGGTGCCTCCCGATACGCGTCAGGCATCCACCCATGAAACGGCCACAGCGGAGCCTTGATCGCGAAAGCCAAGAAAAAAGCGGCAAATACCCATGGCGTCACGCGCGCATCCATGTGGACGTGCACCAGTTTGGAGATCTCAAACGTCAATGGACCGAACGGTTGGCTATGAATGACCGCGACCGCCACAATCCCGATCAGCATAAATAGGCTCCCAAAGAGGTTCATAATAAGCCATTTCATTCCCGCCCGGCGGCCTTTGGGCCCCGACCAACTGGTGAGTAAAAAGAAGACAGGGATTAACACCACTTCCCAAAAGATGTAGAACAAAAACAAATCCAACGCCGAAAATAGGCCTAACGATCCGAATTCGAGGAAGAGCACCCAAAAAAAGTATACCGGTCCCCACGCCGACTTCGAGGCCAAAATCGCCGCCTCGGTCAAGACCACGGTTAATCCGAGTAAGAATAAGGACAGCCCATCGGACCCTACGTGAAACCGAATTCCCCACGCGGGAATCCACGACACGTTCACACCTTGTCCGGGATGGACCAGGAGCCCGATATAGAGGACCATCACGATGGCCCCTACGATGGCCGCTACCATCTTGGCGCTTTGTCGCGGCACCACGAGGGTCACGAACGACCCCACCAGTGCCACAACCATCAGCCACACCACTAACATCTAAAAGCCTCCTCTATGCTGCGATATGCTGCGAGCCCATTTATGCGCGAATCAGGTAAAAGGCTAATAAGGCGCCAAGCCCCACCATAATCGACAATGCGTATCGGCGCACATATCCGGTCTGCAAAGGGCGTAAGTCGGCGGCCCACAGCCATACCACACTTGCGACACCGTTGACAAATGCTAAAATGCCATTTTCTACCGGACGAATCCAATCACCTAGGGTCTTGAAAGGAATGACCGCCAACCAAGCCCAGACGGTGTCCAGGTTCCATGCTTCAAAAGCCTGACGCCCCAGACCATGGGCGGATCCGGCGTTGGGGGCAACCCCTTTTTTCACGTACATCCAATAGGCCAGAATGATGGCAATCATGGCCAATCCCACGGTGAGAATGGTCCCAAACAGTGGACCGCTTTCTAATCCGGCATGACTGGCTCCCGGATAGAGGGCAAAAGTGGGCGCTAGCCAGCGGTTGAGCCATCCGCGAAAGAATCCTCCCACGACGGCCAAGACTGCCAAAATCACCACGGGTATGGTCATCACCCTAGGGGCTTCATGCGCGTGATCATAGAGCGCCTGATCCCGAGGGGCACCCAAAAACGTGATGAAAAAGAGACGGAACATATAGAATGCCGTCATACCAGCCGTCAAGACGCCGACACCCCAAAGGAGCGTGTGACCTGAGTTGAAGACCTGGCCCAGAATAGCTTCCTTGCTGTAATAACCGGAAAATGGCGGAATTCCCGAAATGGCTAAGGTCCCCGCCAAAAATGCGGCCATCGTCCACGGCATTTTCTTAAAGAGACCACCCATGTGGTTGATATCCTGTTCTCCACCTAAGGCATGAATGACGCTGCCGGCCGCCAAAAAGAGCAAAGCCTTGAAAAATGCGTGCGTCATAAAGTGGAACACCCCGGCCGCAAATCCGCCAACCCCAATCGCCAAAAACATATACCCCAGTTGGCTTAAGGTGGAATAGGCCAAGACCCTTTTGATATCGCGCTGGAAAATCGCGATACTTGCCGCGAAGATGGCCGTAAAAGCGCCGATGGCGCCGACTAAATAGTGGACATTGGGTGCCAGTCGGAGCAGTGGATAAAGCCGCGCCATCAAATAGACCCCCGCGGTCACCATCGTAGCCGCGTGAATCAGCGCCGAAACCGGTGTCGGACCTTCCATCGCGTCGGCCAACCACATATGGAGCGGAAATTGTGCCGATTTGGCCATAGCCCCCACGTAAAGCAGGAATGCCGTCCATTCAAAGAACGCGCTGCCCGGATGGGCCGCACTTAAAATCCGAAACAAATGGGGATACCCTACCGTGTGGTAATGCAGATAGAGGAGTGCCAATCCCAAAAGAATCCCCACATCGCCAACCGTGTTCATCACAAATGCCTTCTTGGCGGCACGCACCGCCGATGGCCGATGATACCAAAAACCGATAAGGAAGTAAGACGCCAACCCAACCAGTGCCCAACCAATAAGAAGCACGATAAGGTTGCCCGCCAGCACCAGCAGCAACATCGAGAAGATAAAAAAGTTTAGGTACGAGAAATACCGTGCCTTACCCGGATCATCGTGCATATATCCAATCGAGTAGATATGGATCAACATCCCGATGCCGGTAATGACTAGAAGCCAGATTCCCGCTAAGGGGTCCAAATAGAGTCGGGCCCCAATGGCGGGACCAAACCCACTTATCCAGGTCCAGAGGGTACCGGTCACAAAACGATGATGCACACCCAGATGGGTGAGATGTACATCCGCCGCAATACTTAACAAGAAACTAATCCCCACTAGGGAACTGGCCCAAATGCCTGGTAGCTTCTTTGGCATTAGACCCTTGAAGACGGTAATCGTGACCGCCCCAATGAGGGGCAACAAGATGATTTCGGTCAGAAGTTGCATGCGCTCAAACGCTCCTTCTCATACACGGACATCAATTCTTCATACCTGAAATCTCGTCAACATCTAACCGATGTCGCCGATGATACACAGTGACAATGATGGCGAGCCCAATTCCCACTTCGGCCGCGGCAGTGCCGACGATCAAAAACGCCATGACCTGCCCCGACATGTCGTGCCAGTGTCGCGCGAACGCAATAAAGGCCAGAGCTGCCGCATTCCACATCATTTCCGCGGACATAAACATGATCAAGGGGTTCCGTCGCACCATGACGCCAATGGCCCCAATTGCAAAGAGAATGGCCGCCAACCCTACCACCCAATTAACCGGAATCATGCCTCGTTCCTCCTTTGCGGCCTCGGCGCCTGGCGCCGCACTGGCCGGTTCAGCACCAGCACCCCAATCGCCGCCGTCACCAACATGAGGGCGATGGCGCCCACGTAGAGAAAGTCCGGTCCCCATAAGAGGAGCCCCATCCCATGGAGATTTCCAAAATTATGAGGAAGGCCGCTCGCAATGGCTCTGCCCGGATGATGAATCGCCAGCACCGCCAGAGCGATTCCCACTCCCACCGCTAACACACCCGCAATCCAGCGTTGCCCCTCCAGTTGTTCCTTCGGTTCTCCCTCTTCTTTGCCTGCGGTAAGCAGTGTCACCACAAACAAGAACAACACCATAATGGCCCCCGCATAAACAATGACCTGCGCCACGGCTAGAAATTCTGCGGACAGCAACAGGTAGAGGATCGCCAAGGACAAGATATTAGCCACTAAGAACAGTGCGCTGTGAACCGGTTGTCTCGCGACGACCACTCCCAGTGCGCCGACAATAGCCAATATCGCCAAAATAATAAATGCTGTCATCGCACGAATCCCCTCATTTCCTCACCGGCGGGTGCAAGAGTTCTTCTTTATCGGCAATCATATCCAGACGATTCGATGCCGCCAATTCATTGAACGGCGTGAGACGCACCGCATTAGTGGGGCACGCTTCCTCGCACATTCCACAAAAGATACAGCGGATCAGATCGACCTCGTAGTCTACCGAATACCGGTTGGTCCACGACACGGGGTTACCCTCGGGTGCCGAGGCTGCCACCACCCGGATCGCATGGGCCGGGCACACCGCCTCGCAGAGACCACAGCCGACACAAAGTTCATGACCGTCGGTGTCTTTGGCCAACATATGCTTGCCGCGAAACCGCGGGGAATACTCCCGGCGTTTCTCAGGGTAGGAAATCGTATCTCTCGGTTCAAATAAAGCCTTCGAGGTGACACCCAAGCCCTTAATCAAAGCTTTGACTCCGTCCAACATGGCAAAGGTCCTCCTTTCGGTGTTACAAAAGTCCACTGACAAATGCCGCGGTACCTAAGAAGTACAGAAATGAAATGGGCAACAAGACTTTCCAGCCAAAGGACATCAATTTATCGTAGCGGAACCGAGGATACGTGGCCCGAATCCAGATAAATACGAAGACCAGCAGGGCCACTTTGATGACGAACCAGAGAATCGGGGGCAGGAAACTCGGTCCTAACCACCCGCCCAGAAAGAGTGTCACCGCAAGACCACTCACCGTCAGCATGTTGATATACTCGGCGATGATGTACATCGCAAACCGTATCCCGGAATACTCCGTATGATATCCCGCTACCAGTTCGGATTCTGCCTCGGGCAGGTCAAACGGCGTCCGATTGGTTTCTGCGATGGCCGTGATAAAGTAAATCACGAACGGAATCACTTGCGGAATAATAAACCATCCCCGCGCCTGTTGCGCATACACAATGTGTTCCAAGTTGGCTGTGCCGGCCATCATGAGGACACCGAGAACCGATAACCCCATGGCTAGTTCATACGAAATCATCTGAGCCGAGGCGCGGATTCCTCCCAAAAGGGAATACTTGTTCTGCGAAGCCCAGCCTCCCAGGACAAGTCCGTAGATACCGAGAGAACTAAAAGCAAAGGCGATCAATAGTCCAATACTCGGATTGGCGATATCGAGGTTGATGGTTTGTCCGAAGAGATGAATCGGCGCACCAAAGGGAATCACCGCATCGACCGATAAGGCAGCAAAGAGGGATAATACCGGGGCGATACGATAGACCATGGGATCCGCGCCATTCGGCATCAAATCTTCTTTCAGAGCCATCTTAAGACCATCGGCGAGCGGTTGCAAAAGTCCACCGGGTCCGACCCGATTGGGGCCAAGGCGCAACTGGAAGAACCCTAAAAATCGCCTTTCCACCAACATCGTGTAGGCAAAGCCGGTCATGAGGATCGCGATCAAGACGAGGATTTTTACGACGAGCAAGACGTTGCCGATCATGCCGTGACCTCCTCTTTAGCTAAACTCAGGACGATCGGTCCCGGTTGGAGTGTATTGACGCCTGGCATTCTCTGAGGAAGCCACAGCAAGCCCTTGGGCACCCTAGGATCCAGCGACATCCCGGTTACCAGACTCGTTTCCCCCTGAGACACCCGCATGCGGCCACCATGGATGTCCAACCCCAGGTTTTTTGCATCTTCCGGATTAATCCGACCGGGAAGCGCCGGGATCCGGGGCAAGAGAATCTCGGATGGCTCGCTCATTTCCCAAATCAGCGCCCCTGTTATGAGAATCATATCTCCGTCTATCGCAGCGGGCACCTTGAGCGGAGTCACGTGAAGCGGTGCGGGATGCAACGGCAACAACTCTCCACTATCCTCGTCAAACGGCTCCCAGTCTTCTTCCCAGGCTAAGGGATGAGACAAAATATGCGCCCAGGTATTCACATAGGTTTTTACAGGACGGGCCTGACCCGGAGGTTGCACACTCGCCATGGCCACTTGCAAGCGTGCCTCCATGTTAATGTACGTCCCATACACCTCAGCCCAGGTTGCCCCGGGCAACAGCGCATCCACTTGGGGGCTATCCTCGGGCGGTTGCACGCCTTCGACCACCACATGGTCGAGACGGTCGAAAGCCGCTTGGACCAGCGCACGATCGGGATATTCATTCATCAGGTCGGCGCCAAACACCAAGAGCGTCTTAATGATTCCATCGCGAGCGTGCTCCAAGATGCGGGTTAAATCCTCAAAGTGAGCCGAGAACCCCGCACGTTCCCAACCTCGCCAGTTGGCCGGCCCAAATGTGGGAAGAATCGGTGTGGGTTTTTCCCTCAGTTCGGCCAACACGGCTAACACCATGCCCATGGCGGGGTCCATCCCATCCCATAAAGAGACCAAATGCTCGGCACCAAGCAACTGGACACCCAATTCGGTTAAGGTCTCGGGCGAGACGCCAGAAGGGCTAAAATCACCGAGAGCTTGGAGCAATGTCTTCACGTTCGCGTCCTCGGGCCGTTGAGTCGCCAAGGCCAGCGCCATCACCGCGGCTGACTGTTCGGGTGCCGTGATCACGTCTTGTCCCGGCAACGTGTCTCGGGTCAGCCTGGTCGGGCCAATCCCGATCACCTTTAACGCAGAATATCGTAACCAGCGCTCGCGTAGTTTCAGGTGCACCACAGGCACCGCATCGTACGGGTCGGATCCCAATAACAGCACCATATCGGCCTTTTTAATATCGTCAAAGGTGCCGTTCAAGGCACGGGGTAGATACCCGGCCTCAGACCGACTGATGGCAAGGTTTTCGGTGCCGATGACTTCTCGGGCGAAGCGTTGAACTTGATACGCCTCTTCGGTAGTATGGGTGCCTCCCATAATGACCCCGACGGCAGACCCTCCATCCTGATTGATGGTCTCTTGGATCCACTGTCCAACCTGGCGGGTCGCCATGGCAGCTGAGGTCTCGACCCCTTGAACCCACGAGGTGAGTAATCGGTCAGGATGATAGCCAAAGTCATATCCAAATCGTCCCCGGTCGCAGAGCCATCCCCACTCACGGTCGGGAATTGGTCGCCCTTCCATGCGAATCACACGGCCTTCGCGTGCCGTCACTTTGCTGGTGCACCCAACAGGACAATGCGGGCACACCGACTCCTCCCGTTCAATGTTCCACGGGCGTCCTTTGTGATGGTAGGGCGCGGATAACAATGCCCCTACGGGGCAGAGGTCAATCACATTTCCTGTAAATTGACTCGTAGCGGGAACGTGGTCTACCGTCGTGACCACCGTCTCCACCCCACGGCCCTCTAACAATAGTTGTCCCTCGCCCACATACTCGCCCATGAATCGCACGCAGCGCTGACATAGGACACATCGCTCTTGGTCTACCAGAACGAATTCATTAATGGGGCCATCCTTGAGCTTTTGGATCTTCGGCTCTTGAAACCGTCCATTACCCGGTCCGTATTCAAAGGTATAGTCTTGCAAATAACATTCGCCGCCTTTATCGCAAACCGGACAATCAAGCGGATGATTAATGAGGAGAAACTCAAGAACCCCACGGCGGCCTTTGTCCACAGCGGGCCCCTTCGAACGCACCACCATGCCTTCTGAAACGGCCGTCGTACAAGCCGTGGCCAACTTGGGCATCTTCTCGACTTCGACCAAGCACATCCGGCAAGCACCCAAGGGACCCAGCGCCTGGTGGTAGCAGTAAATCGGGATATCTATCCCCAGTTTCGCCGCAGCATCGACAATCATCGTCCCTGCGGGAACGGTGATTTCTTGCCCATCAATGGTTAACTGTATCATACAACCTCGCCCCCATCGGACACGTGTGTTCGGCAACGTGCGCCTCAAATTCATGGCGAAAATGCTTTAGGGCACTCACTAAGACTCCCAGTGAGGCATCACCCAAAGGACAAAAGCATTTGCCGGCAATGTTATCCGCTACATCCGCTAGGACCTCTAAATCACGGGGTTCCCCCTTCCCCATTTCCACCCGGTCCAGCACATCGGTCATCCAGTAGGTTCCTTCTCGGCATGGCGTGCATTTTCCACACGATTCCTCGCGGTAGAATTTGACCAATCGTGCCGTCGCTCCCACGATGCACACTTGCTCGTCAAGAACAATACAACCGCCCGAACCCAACATCGATCCCGCTTTCACAATGGATTCATAATCAAGCGGTGTATCCAATTGGTCCGGCATTAAAAGGGGAACGGAACTCCCTCCAGGAATGACCGCTTTGACGGTGTGACCTGGCAAGAGGCCGCCCGCGTACTCTTCAATCAACGTTCTAAGGGGAGTCCCTAAAGGAATTTCGTAGTTTCCCGGGCGCTTTACGCGCCCGCTGACCGACATAATCTTCAGACCGGGACTCTTGTCGGTACCCATACTGGTATACCACTCTGCTCCGTACGTGACCAGGGGGGGCAAATTGCAGATCGTTTCCACATTGTTCACCACCGTCGGCCCCCCATAGAGACCAGCCACCGCAGGAAACGGGGGCTTCAAGCGTGGATTACCGCGCTTACCCTCGAGCGATTCCAACAGGGCAGATTCTTCGCCACAGATATAGGCACCGGCACCGCGATAGACCTTGAGTTCCAACGAGAACCCCGTTCCTAATATATTGGTACCTAAATAACCGTGGTCGTACGCTTCTTTTACCGCCCGCTTTAACTGTTCTGCTCCGCGCCGGAATTCTCCCCGACAGTAGATGTAGGCCTCCGAAGCCTCCGTGGCATAACTCGAAATAATAATGCCCTCGATCAATTGATGCGGATTTTCTTCAATGAGCTCCCGATCTTTAAAGGTTCCCGGCTCTGCTTCATCTGAGTTTACGACCAAATAGCGGGATCGCCCATCCTTGGGCAAAAATCCCCATTTCATTCCGGTCGGGAATCCTGCGCCACCGCGCCCACGTAATCCAGACTTTTTGACCATTGCCACCAATTCTTCGGGTTTAAAGGTCTCAAACGCTTGCTTCATGGCCGCGTAGCCACCATTTGCTTCATACACATCGAACTGATCAATATCTTGTACATCGCGGTTTCGCAAAAGGTAATGCTGGGTCATGACGGCACCTCCTTATTCAAGAGGGTGTCAACGTCTTCGGGGCGTATCGGCCCGACGAAACGGAGATCGATTTGGGTCATCGGTGCTTTATCGCACGCTGCCAAACACTCCGCTTCTAACAGGGTATAAGCCCCATCCGCGGTGGTTTGCCCTTCTTTAATGTGAAGCCGCTTTTCCAAGTTATGCATCAACTCGTCCGATCCCGCGAGCGCACACGATAAACCGACACACACATGAATCACACGCTTACCCACCGGTTCGCGATGAAACAACGAATAAAAAGATGCCACCGATTCGACATATTGCACGGTTACTCCCATAAGGTCCGCAATATCCTGAATGGTCTCATCCGAAAGCCAACCCTCCACTAACTGGATCCGATGCATTAAGGGCATCAATGCAGAATTTGCTTGAGGAAACTCGGCTTTCGCTTGGCTGGCCCATTCCTGCCACTCCGGTTTCATTTATCGACATCTCCCAACATAATATCTATACTACCGATCGCCGTAATCACGTCGGCCACAAGTCCGTCGCGCGACATAATCGGAAGCGTCTGCAAATTATAGAAAGATGGTGTGCGAGCGCGCCACCGATAGGGTTTAGGCCCGCCGTCCGACACGAGGTAAAATCCCATCTCCCCACGAGGACCTTCTACCGCCTGGTACACCTCACCCTGGGGAACGGGAAAGCCTGCTGTGACCAGCTTAAATTGATGGATAAGTGCTTCCATATTCCCGTAAATTTCTTCGCGCGGGGGAAGCGCGACCTTACGGTCCGAGGTGGTGTAAGCACCGTGGGGGGTAATCTTGTCGAGGGCTTGTTCGATGATTTTCATCGACTCGTAAATTTCGTCCACGCGCACCCAGAATCTCGCATAGGCATCCCCTTCGGTACGCAGCGGCACATCAAACGCAAACTCTTCGTAGGCGCTGTACGGTTCGACTTTCCGGAGGTCCAACGCCAAACCTGTCGCCCGCAAGTTCGGGCCGGTCACGGACAACCCAAGACATTGTTCTTGCGTGACGTAGGAAATTCCTTGGAGCCTCTCATTAATGAGAGGATTGCCCTCGAAGAGGTTGCGATAGGACTGCATCCACCGTGGAAAGTCTTTGACAAACGCATGAACCTTCTCATGAAACCCATCGGGAATGTCATAAGCCAATCCTCCCACCCGAAAATAACTCGGATTCATGCGCACGCCCGCTGCGGCCTCGATGAGGTCCAAGATGACCTCACGTTCGCGCATAGTATAAAAGAAGAGACTCATGGCGCCCAGGTCCATCACGTGGGTCCCCAACCATACGAGGTGGCTGGCCACCCGCGTCAGTTCAGAGAACAGCACCCGAATATACTGGGCGCGCTTGGGAACTTCGAGATTCATCAATTTTTCTACCGCTAACACGTAAGCCAAATTGTTGGTCATCGGCGCCAGATAATCGAGACGATCGGTGATGGTGTTACACTGCTGATATGTAAGGCTCTCTGCCGTCTTCTCGAAACCCGTATGCAAATATCCAATCACCGGCTCAGCGTTGACGACACGTTCCCCGTCTAATTCGAGTCGTACCCGCAACACTCCATGGGTACTCGGATGCTGGGGGCCCAAATTAATAATCATAGTTTCTTTGTCGATCATGCCACTCTCAGTCGTTGCCATCCGTCGGATCCTCCTCCCCTAATCCACGCGGTTCCCAGTCAAGGGATAGTCCTTGCGGAGTGGATGTCCATCCCAATCGTCAGGTAAGTAGATACGTGTTAACTGTGGATGCCCGGAAAACACAATACCAAATAAATCATACGCTTCACGCTCGGGCCAATTAGTTCCCGGCCAAATTCCGGTCGCCGACGCAATTTCTTCATCGATTCCCACCTGGCTTTTCACGCGTAGCCGCGAGAATTTTTGGGGATGAAAGAGGTGGTACACCAATTCAAATCGGGGTCGGGTCGGAAAATTATCTACCGCTAGGACGTCAAGACAAAGTGCATACCCTTCGGTATTCTTGACATGCTCAAAGATAGCCAAAAGCATTTCTTTAGGCACCACCACCGTGGGCTGGTCCACCGTGGCCACCCGAGTCAGGCTTCCCGGAAATCGTGAGTCCAGTCGGTCTAAAATCTCCAGATCGTTACGATTCACCGATGGCCGCCCGCCTTTCTTTTTCAAGCTGAAGATACTTTGGCGGAACACCTTGAAGAATCATCTCTTGCAGTTTCAAGATGCCGAACATGAGTGCCTCCGGGTTAGGCGGACACCCAGGCACATAGATATCCACAGGCACCACATGGTCGACGCCTTGGATAATGGCATAGTTGTCAAACACGCCGCCCGATGAGGCACATGCGCCCATCGAAATGACCCATTTGGGTTCAGGCATCTGTTCCCAAATTGTCCGTAATATCGGCGCCATTTTCTGACTGACACGTCCGGCCACAATCATCAGATCGGCTTGGCGCGGAGAAGCACGAAACACTTCCGAGCCAAAACGTGCCAGGTCATAGCGTGAGTTGGTGACACTCATCATTTCGATGGCGCAACAAGCCAGGCCGAACGTAGCTGGCCATAACGAAGACTTCTGGGCCCAACGACCCATTTTTTGCACAGACGTGAGTAAGATCGACTTTTCAGCTTCTTCTTGTACTGACGGGGCTAATCCCACTGAAATCCCCCCCTGTTCCAAACATAGGCAAATCCGATCGCTACGATCCCTAGAAATACGATGGCTTTTTCAAAGCCCGCCTGGTGCAACATCTTAAGGCTCGTTGCCCAGGGATACAAAGCCATCACCGCCACATCAAAGATCATGAAAAACATCGCCACCCGATAAAACCGCACCGAAAAATATCCCACGGGGGCCTCCGGGACAATTCCCGACTCATACGTCGTCTCCTTCAAACCCCCGGGCGCTTTGGGCCCCATCAGTTCCGAAACAAAAGATATACCGAGGGCCACAAGAAACGCTACGATTAAATATAATAACAATGCCGCATATCCCGTCATCTACCCGCCACCCTTCAATCCGGTCCCTTTTCTCGCGTATGTTCACTAATTCACATGTAGTATTATACGCCTAAGATTTTTCGACGTCGACGCAATCCCCTTGTATTGTGCCAAAATCCCAAAAAACATAGTCTTTTGAAAATGCAGACTAGAGATACGCCATACACAATTTAAAGCTTGTCGCTATGGGGAAAATTGCAGGGGAGATCGACAACCCGTGAAGCGCATTAAGGTCGAAACGGCACCTACCGGGTGCCGTTCACCCATTCTGCCGCAACCTTACGTCGCGTACGTATCAAAAGTGTACTGGTGATGATGGCCATTCCCATTGCCACGGCGGTATAAATCCACGGGGTACCCAGAAGGCTGGCAGCGAGACCTGCCGCCGCCGCCAGCGTGGGTTGGATGATCGTACTAACCATACTGGAAGCCGCCAAATACTTTCCGTATTGCGTGGGGGCAATCGCCTTTTGACTCCAGGTCATAACCACCACGGAAAGCACACCCACTGATACGCCAATAACAAGCATAGCGCTTGCCGTCCCCCATCGCGTCGGCCATATCCCGAGACAAAACAGAGCACCGACAATCCCGGCCAAACCGAGGCGCAAGACATCGGCGGGTCGCCCGTGGATCCATCGACTGATGACACTTCCCCCAATCATGCCCCCCATAAATAAGGCTTCGATGATCCCGAGAAGGACCCCATTGCCATGTAAATTGCGCATCACGTAGAAGGGCAAAATGGTCATGACTGCAATTAATCCCCCGTTAACCGTAGCCGCCACCGCAATAAAGAAACGGGCACTAGAATTGCGCACGAATTGTCGCCATGCCATGAATCCTGGCATCTCCGAGGACGAGGAAGAGGCCCCGTCCGCAACGGTACCGGGCCTTATGATCGCACTACAGATACTCGACACCCCAAAAGAAGCCGCCACGATCCCCAACACCATCTGGAACGATACGACTGATATGACCGCCCCACCGAGGACCATCCCGACTAATCCGGCACTGGATTGCGCGGCCGTATATACACTATTGGCGGTCTGTCGCGTATCATCCTGAAGCATGCCTTGCCACAGAGCACCTAATGCGGGGAACAAGAACGCCACTAAAGCACTTTGCACCGCGGTAATCAGAAGAATAACCAGATACTCCTGGTGTCTTCCTAGATAGGACCACACCAAGGCAACCACGACAAAGGCAAACCCCGCTATTATGTCAGCCCACATCGCAATGAGGCGACGTTGCTGAGGGCGTCGGTCTACGATATGACCGGCCCAGGGAAGAAAAATGGTAGCGACGACATTCCCCACCACAACGACCCCGGCCAAGGACCACGGCGCATCGATCAGGTGTATTACCGTCCACAGCATGGCAATCTCAAAAATGCCTTCCCCGAGTTTCGCCACCGTGCGCCCAGTTACTAGAGCACCTTGAGATCGTGTCATCGGGACCGTCCTTTCAACCATCTCGCGTTCCAGTGTTCAGAACTGACCGTGAATCCCCGGCTAGTGTCCCCTGTCACGGATCTCAACAATCACCTTGGGAAAAGCAATTAATGCGCCAGTTAACTGCCCCAACCGTGTTCGATCCGAGAGGACATCCACGAAGCCTGAAAAAACTCTTCTTTAGACCCCGTCAGATCGAGGCACTTCTATCGCTATTAGATTACAACGGCGGTGTAATAACTGGGGTCCAATGGTCCATTCCGGCAAGCCCATTTGACCATTTTCAACAATCAGAAAAATTGCGACATAATCGCGAAGCGCATTGCAAAAGCGACCCTGAGCCGTACCAATGGTGCGAAACACCCAAGCGTGGTCCCACCACTCAACCACGCGTCATTGGCGCAAAACCAGGCTGGGTCACTTAAATCCATCCCTCTGGAATTCCCTGTAGTAATTTTCGCATCCGATGGTTGACTGCAGATTTCGATAGCGGCGGACGCATAGCTTGACCCAACTCTCTTAAGGACCAGTCCGGATGTTGGATGCGGAGTCTAGCCAGGGTCTTGGAGGTCTCGCTCCAATTCTGGTTACCCGGTAGTGTCAAAAGGCGTCCTAAAAGCTCCGCCTGCGTGAGTCCGGACTCCACGGTGCGCCGCAGGTTTGCGGTTTCCGAATTGACCAAACGATTCACCTGATTTTTCATGTGACGCACTACATCGACACTTTCCCACTCCAGCATCGCACGATGGGCCCCGACCTGCCCTAAAAAAACCCGGATTTGGCTCCGATCTTTGAGATAAATTAAATAGCCACCGCGCCGGGGGAGAATTTTGGCCCGCAGGTGTAGCGTGCCTAAAGTATCCGCAATAAGGCTTTGGAGTTCGGCATTGGGGACCCAAAATTCCAGGTGGGCTGCCCCACTTTCGGGATGTCCTAGGTATCCCCTTACTAAAAAGCATCCCGTTAGCCACGAGGCCGCACTCGCCATCGTCATATCTACGCGAGTCGCGGCATGACCTTTCAAGGTGTACTGGATTCTTCCAGCCTGATGCGACTCCAATCGCGGGTTGAGCTCCAGGAGCTTCATCACCCGAAACCCACGCCGCGCCATCGCCACGTTGTGAACCTTAAGTGTTACAGCCCCGGGTCCCAACTCTTTAGAACCCAACACCCCTAAAAGTTCGGCATAGGCGTGAATGGGATCCGGAAGTGGTAGCGATGCTAACTCCGCCTTGACCTGTCGGGAGTAGCTCCATCCGGGAATGCGGACCGCTTTACGCGTAGTCGGGTTTCGAGCCATAAGGCGTCTCCTATTCTACCTTCGGCCCATTTAGGCCGTAGGCGAAGCAATATTCTCAACAGCGACCGCGCCAATTTTTCTGGATCGTGACGCACGACGGTGTCCACCGAGAGAAGGTCTTCCGGCACCACGAGGATCGGGCCAAGGCGCGTATCTTCAGGAATACCCACCGGCTCTGCGCCTTGCCGTCGGTATCGCTCCCGCACACGGTCTGGAATGGGTTCATTGTTAACCAACACCACATCGATGAGACCGACACCGACGTGCTGTTGCAATGCCGTCACATGGTCGATTACGGCGAAGTGGTCCGTTTCACCAGGTTGCGTCATGACATTGGATACATACACTTTGAGAGCCTTACTCTGCCGAATCGCGGTGGCAATGGGCGCCACCAAGAGATTCGGCAATACGGATGTGTAGAGCGATCCCGGCCCCAGGATGATCATGTCTGCCGCGTTGATCGCATCAATCGCCTCCACCAAAGGCGTCGCATCAGGCGGATCCATCCAAATTTTTTGAATAGGAATCGGAGCATGACCGATCTGGCTTTCGCCTTGAATCACTTGGCCATCCGACAGTTTGGCATTCAACGTCACATTATCCAATGTGGCGGGAAGCACCGTTCCACGAACCGCGAGAACCCGGCTCGATTCCCCAAGCCCTGTCACGAAGTCTCCGACCACCTGCTCCATGGCCGCTAAAAAGAGATTACCAAAATTATGGCCCGCAAGCTCCCCGGACTCAAATCGATGTTGAAAGAGTCGCTCCATCAAGGGTTCCGTATCCGCCAAGGCAATCATGCAATTACGGATGTCACCAGGCGGCAACATCCCGAGATCACCCCGCAGCCGCCCGGAACTCCCCCCATCGTCGGCCACGGTAACAATGGCGGTCAGGTTGGATGTATAGTTTTTCAGCCCTCGTAAAACACTGGGCAATCCGGTTCCACCTCCCAGTGCAACGATGCGCGGGCCCCGGGCCAGATGCCGCCGCGAATACAAAAGACCCGCCCATCGATCAGATCCGATGGCTTCGGTAATGGTTTGACTCACGCGCGCCGACCCAAAGACCACGAGAAGTAGACCCGCCCAGACCAGCACCCATTTCAGGTTGGGATGCGATACGACGGGATGGACCATTAAGAGCGCGGCTCCCCCAATAGCCATAAAGCCGAGTGCTACCGACGCCAAATAGCGTTTAAGTTTTAAACCCGGAGTGAGTAGCCGCCACATCTAACGCTCGGCCCTCCGAGCTAGTACTAAATCGCGATGCTCCACAGCCACGGCCAGACCCAAGTTGTTTTCCAAATAGGTGCTAAGTCGGTTGGCAAAGACCACGGAGCGGTGTTGGCCCCCTGTGCATCCCATCGCAACGGTCACCTGGGGTTTGCCTTCTTGCTGAAATTGGGGCGTTAAGAACGTCAGGAGACTTTCTAGTCGTGTCAATGTCTCCTGGGCCAAGGGAAATCGCATCACATAAGCATCGACCGCCGGATCATTCCCGGTCAACTTACGTAAGTCATCCACATAATAAGGATTGGGGAGAAACCGGACATCGAAAACCAAATCCGCGTCTTTGGGCAGGCCATATTTAAATCCAAAAGACACCAGTCGCACTTGAAAAGCCAAAATTCCTCCTTCTAAACGGAAGATCGTCGAGATGCGTTGACGCAACTGAAGAGAAGTGAGACCCGAGGTATCGATGACCACATCGGCCAACCCGCGCAGGGCCCCCAAGGTTTCTTTCTCGCGCCGTAACGCTTCCACCAACCGTCCCTGCGCTTCCAGCGGATGGCGGCGTCGGGA
This sequence comes from Bacillota bacterium, assembly GCA_021795465.1. Lineage (GTDB taxonomy): Bacteria > Bacillota > Sulfobacillia > Sulfobacillales > Sulfobacillaceae > JAKADJ01. The sequence continues at coordinate 8,891 of JAJYPK010000020.1, read as the reverse complement.
TAACTTATACCGATGAATTAAGGTTTCCTCATCGGCTTCAAGAAAGAGCACCTGATAGGGAATTTTGGCATCTGCGAACCCCGTTAAAGAACTCTCCAGGTCTTGGAAGAAAACGCCTCCGCGAACATCCATCACAAGCGCGGCGCCTTTAACTTCTGGACTCTTTTGCACCAGTTCGGCGAACTTTGCGGCCAAATTCGGCGGTAAGTTATCGACGCAAAAATAGCCCAGATCCTCGAAAACCCGCATCGCCTCGGTACGCCCAGCACCCGACAGTCCCGATATAATTACCAGTCTTGGTGCATCCATGCTTTACGTTCGCTCCCTTTTGAGTCCCTTTGTATCTCTCTAGTGTATCATCCCGCACCTCACTCACGGGCACGATTTTACCCAGGACCACGGGATCGTAAGAAGATCTATATATCCGACCATAAAGAACGACTTACAAAAACAAAAAGACACTAATGCTATAATCGGCACGCTAAGACCATTGAATTCGCGTGTATGGGCATGGAATGCCGCGACGACCGTCACGAGTAGGATAGGGACGTGGATCAAACGCCCAGGGCACTTAGTCGGCGCCGGACTTAGTCCTATGCGCACACAGCAATGCGGTCCGACAACCGTTTCGTCGGACGAGAGCGTACAAGAGCGAGTCGCTTTTAGATCCAGGCGATGATAGCTCCACAAATTTTCCGCCCGATAGGATTTCACCAGACCAGATCCCGAACAAACGACCTATCCCCAATGCAAAACCCACGCTTATCGTGCCACGAATAACCGCACGCTTGAGATCACGCCCATGCAGGGGAAAAGGCCGCTCAGCAAACCGTTAGGACACAGAAGTTAGTGGAACCCTATGATCAATCCGTGCGAAACGACTCTTCGAGAGTCACCCGCGAGCCATGGTGGTTTGTGACAGCGGGTATAATGATGGACTTCGAGTCACTCCACCAGGGACACGACGGTACGATTACCATCTTCGGCGTTCCAGGATAGTGATACGCTCTTCGTGGTCGGCGATGTCCCGTCCGAGTTGGTCATGGACAGTCGTGACGCCCTCGGCGACGAGTTGGACGTGATGGCGCACATCTTCCAAAAGGATGCGGGTCTCGTGGTTCAGTTGCTCGGCATGGGCCATCACATCCTGGCGCGTTTGAGTGTTCAATCGCTCGGCATGGGCCATCACATCTTGGCGCGTTTGAGTGTTCAGTCGCTCGGCATGGGCCATCACATCTTGGCGCGTTTGAGTGTTCAGTCGCTCAGCATGGGCCATCACATCTTGGCGCGTTTGAGTGTTCAGTCGCTCAGCATGGGCCATCAAATCCTGGCGCGTTTGAGTGTTCAATCGCTCAGCATGGGCCGTCAAATCTTGGCGCGTTTGAATGTTCAACTGCTCGGCGTGCTGGCGAGTCTCGTGGTTCAGTTGTACGGCCTCTTTACGTGACTCCGCTATTTGTTGCGTCAGGTCTTGCCGCATGTCATCCAAATAGGCTTTTAATTCGGGATCCATTCGCGCCGCTCCTCATCTTTGAGTTCTCCGTGTATTCATTCGAGCCCATGTCTCCAGATCCCTGCCGAACTTTTGTGCGTCCGCGAATTTATTCCAGGGGTCCCACAGGTGCTGCCATCGATGCACCACGCCTCGACATATTTTGATGGAACGAAAGTCATTGGCAGTGCGTCGCTGTTGGTGGACGAATCTAGCCTGCGAATACCAAACTTTTACGAACGGTTGACCTGGTCAGTCTGGATCGGGCCAAAGGCTATGGGAAGGCGATCCCCATGGGTTTAAGAGTCGCCCTCCAAGTTGCCGATCGCTGGCATCTCTTAAAGAATCTCGGAGATTCTCTCTATGCCTGGACCTGGTGGCTGAACTGCCATCAACGAAGGGGCCAATGCACAGGGATTTGTTCAGACAGAGTTTACCGACTAGCGCGATGCCGGATTTTAAATATCTTTATGATCGGATATATCGCCGAAGTCTTATGGGTCTCGCGGATCCCACGCATGGATGTTGATCTGGCCATAGACATAGAATACAGCGGTGATGCGACGTCCTATCTCCGATACGGAACCTGGGCATGAGACGTCTCGGCGACGGCGGTCAGTGATCCTACGAACCCGCACCTAGTGCCGTAACCAAAATAAGATGGTAATCTTAAAGATAATTCAGGATCGGGGAGGCATACGATGAATCTTGCCATACTCACATCGGGCGGTGATGCGCCCGGCATGAATGCCGCAATCCGCGCCTTTGTGCGGCGCGGCCTTGCCGCTGGCCACAATGTTTGGGGAATCCCTCGGGGCTTTGAAGGTTTGGTTCATGGCACCCCCGTGCCTCTCACTGCTGCGTCGGTCGCCAATATTCTCATGACCGGGGGCACGATGCTACGCACCTCGCGATTCCATGCATTTTACGAACCCACCGTGAGGGTTCATGCCCTGGAATCCATTCAGCGGTGGCATCTTGATGGTCTCGCGGTCATCGGAGGCAATGGCTCTTTGTCTGGTGCTTATACTCTCAGCCAAGAAGGTTTGCCTGTGATCGGCATTCCCGCCAGCATCGACAACGACATTGCGGAAACCGATTATAGTATCGGATTTGATACCGCTATGAACAACATTGTCGCATCCATCGATAAAATTCGCGATACGGCATCTGCGCATGAAAGGATCTTTGTGGTTGAAGTCATGGGCAATCGGTGTGGGACCTTAGCGATAGCCTCCGGTCTCGCTTGCGGCGCCGAGGCTATTATAATTCCCGAGCGGCCGACCGATTGGGACGCTGTTATCAGCCAACTTCGCGCGACTTATGCGCGCGGCAAACGCCATAGTTTCATTATCGTGGCCGAAGGGGCTGGAGAGGCGCCTTCGGTGGCACTTGACATTGAGCAACGAACCGGCCAGGAGGCCAAATGGGTCGTCTTGGGTCACACCCAGCGCGGCGGTCCTCCAAGCGCCTTAGATAGAATCCGCGCCGCCCTATTCGCAGCGCATGCCGTGGACCTTCTGACCTCCGGCAACCATGGCGTACTAACGGGCTGGAAAAACGGCGGGGTTCACGTTGCTGGCCTCGCCGACGTCGTGAAAGGCCGGACAGAGCCCCCGTTACCCTGGCAAGATTTGGCCGAAATCTTGGCGCGATAAGGGGTCACGAGGAAAATTTCAGGTTTGCCACCCCCTAATGTTTCCCCTGACATCATGTTCAAGATTGACGTGGTGAGATGACTTTCATAACCGCACATCACGCGTCGGTTTTCTGATAAAGGCCAAGACTGACCCTTTGGCGTGGAGCGCGCTAACAGCGGGGTACTTGAAAAATCCATGATCAAACTGAAAACCCGGCGGAACGCCGGGGAAGTCGCATCTGGTTCGCGTTAAAATCGCCGGCGCAACCACGACCACATCAGGAGACCCCACACATAACCTCCACCTAAAAACAGTACGAAGCTGACGAGGTCGCCCACAATCAGTTGGAGTGTATGGGTGCGCAGCGATCCCGGCTGAAAGAAATCAATCCATAGCGTGAAGAAAATCCACGTAAAGAGACCCCATCCCCACACCCCATACCGATAGACAAACCAGCGCTTTCCTCGAGCCCGGAGTTTATTTTCCCGTGATGTAGTCACGGTTATTCCCCACCTACCTTAGTTTTTTATAGCGTCGCAACATGCAACGGAATCTGTTCCACAAAGTCCCCCATGGTGACGGTTTGGCCGATCAGTTTGATGGAGCCGACTGAGAGCACTGCACGGGGAACCATAGTGAACCTGAATCCAATCTTCGAATGTCGCCACCGGCTCGCCTTCACTCCCCTATGATACCGGATGTGTAAAGCGTTGCACATCCACCACCGGTCCTTGGAGTTGAACCTCCCGCCCTAAAGGGCGGAGATTCTGGGGGAACCGCGATGACTGCGTCCACGGGTCGTGAGACCCTGGAGTGGTCCTCCGGACTCGCCACCGTTTATCCCACCAGCAACATGCCGGGATTCAGCCGGACTACGCCTTAACGTTCCTTTGAGCGGAACGGGACGGCGATACGTGATCCGTTCGGGCGCTAAGATCAGCCCGGGGCGAATCGCCCCATGCATCCCCTTATTAAGGATGTTCACCGCACCGACCCCGTCGCGGTGGGCTCGATAGCCACTCTCCCGACAGCGATAGGTGCGCCCCGCCATCTTGGTGAGATGGCCACACTGTGGACACGTTTGGGACGTGTACGCTTCACTAATCTTGATAAACTGGATGCCGTAACGGCGGAGCTTGTACTCTAAATACTGTTCCAAACGCCCGAATTCCAACGCTCCGACATCCTGGTTTGTCCGTCGAGACCGGCGGTGTCGTTTTTTGTAGTGGAGGGTGCCGAGATCTCTGGCATAGAGCCGAGTGATGCCATAGGTGAGACAAAACGCGACAATCTGGTTCGCGGCATGATGCAACACATGGCGCGTCACGCGCTCCATTTTTTTGCTGGCGCGATGTTGCGTGCGGTTAAGACATTTCCGCCGCCGGGACCCGGGCTTCGTGCGACTCCGCGTCTTTTTTAGGTGAGCCTGCGCTTTGGCGCGGCCCTGCTTAACGGACCGCAGGCCTCGGCCTGAGATCGCCCAGGCCTCTTGGCCGTCGGACACCAGGCCGAGGTGAATGATGCCAATATCCAGCCCACCAGCCTTGTCGCAGGGAATGGGGACGGGATCCGGAATCTCGCGGGTGATCGTGAGGTAGATCTCCCCATAGCCCAACTCAGCTTGTGCCATCCGTCCGGTGGGGATTGCTTCGGGAAGACGCATCCGAATGGGGTCCCGACCGCGTCCCAACGGGAGAAACAGATGGTCCCCTGGATCTTGGGCGCCTGCCCCTGGACAATCGGGTTAAAGTACCGGCGGAACCGCCAGGGATAGCGGGTGTGTTTGTCTCCGTTCCGTCGTTTTAAAGTGGACCCCGTCAATCGTGGCGCAGAACTTTTCGATGAGGGCTTGAACGGTTTGCGAGTGCAACGGGAAGCGTCGTTTGAAGTGGACCTTGAGTTGGGCTTCGGTCAGCCACGGCCAATGGCGCCGCCGACAGAAACGGGGAATCTTGACCAATCGCGTCCGCAGGGCGCCTGCGGCGTGGCGAGTTTCCGCAGTTTTCGCCCATTCCGTGGGGGGCAGGGAAACACGATAGGTGCACACGGTCGTTTCTTGCATGGAACACCTGAGTTCTTGACGCACCGCTACGTCCTCTATGGGCTTGGTCTATGACAAATTCAAGCGATTACAGAACCGGCAGACATTGTGTCTTCAACCTCCATGTGCATGTGGTCTGTGTCGCCAAGTATCGGCGGGTGGTCTTTACCCGCCTAAGGTCGCGATTTCTCGACTGGTGAATAGCCTCAAGGGCGGGGTCCCATCCCGACTGATCCGTAAGAAGCACTATGCGGGCATTGAGCGGGCGCTGTGGTGCGGCAGCCTCTGGTCGCCGAGTTATTTTGCCGGATCGGCTGGTGGAGCACCCCTCTCCATCATTCGGGAATACATCGAAGACGTGATGGATGACATGCGCAAGCTCAAATTATAAGCCGTCGGTTGGAGACACTCCTCGTTCGTGCCTCGGGACTAGCCCAATTATTACCTGTATGATATACGGAGGATTGGTGCGGTCGGTACGCTCCATTGACCCCTTAGACTACCATGAGCTGTGGGTTAGACGCCGCCGGCATCGCGACCTAACTGTATCCCACCATCAGTAGCATAAACATGGGGTCCTGGCCCAAGAGAAACTCGCCATGACGGCTAAGCTTCCAGGCCGCGATTTTGCCTACTCGCCAGGCTGCTGAGAGATTGGGTGATTGAGATAGTGGTAGAGCGTGGTGCGACCAATGCCAAAGTACTGGGCTAAGTGGGTCTTGGCCTCTCCGGCCGCCGCGCGTTGTCGGAGTTCTTGCACCGCGGCGGGGGTGAGGGACTTCTTGCGGCTGCGGTACGCGCCAATAACGTGGCCATTGGCGAATCCTCTCCGCTAAAGACCAGCTGTTCTTTCACGAACTCGACGTGCACCCCGCGACCGGTGAATTCTTTGACCAGGCGACGCAAGTCGTCCAAGTTCCGGGCCAAGCGATCCATGCTGTGCACCACCACGGTGTCCCCATGCCGGACGTAAGCGCGCAGCGCATCAAGTTCTGGACGTTTGGCATCCCTGCCGGACGCCTTATCGGTGAATGTGCGGTCGAGAGGGCTACCCTCCAGCTGTCGTGCCGCATTTTGATCGACCGAAGAGACCCGCAAATACCCGACCCGTTGTCCGCTCATCCCGTGCTCTCCCTTCGGCCCTGTTCACCTTAAGTGTAAGAGATAGCGGCACACCTGTCCATCAATCACGGAATCGACCCTAACGGCACAGATTGTGAGACCGTGGGGCGTGTGCCAATAGGGTATACCTCAACATGACGACCGTACGCGTCGTATGCGGGTTCCCGTATCATTGGAACTGAAATGGCAATAAACGTCACCAAAAGGGCTGCCTTAGCAGTTGTCCACACGGCACTCGAAGAATGCATCGCACAAAACTCTTTTTGCTATTCCCTTGACATTTGCCCTCGTTATTGTATATTTAGACTACACACGTAGTTTTGGAGGTGACACAATGTCTATGCCACGAGCATCCGATGCGGAGTGGGAAGTTCTGCGTGTTCTTTGGGATCACCAAGAGCTATCAGGAACAGACGTCGTGTCCATCCTGCAGGAGACGACGCATTGGAAACCCACCACGATTCGTACCTTGTTAAGTCGACTCGTGAAAAAGCAAGTCATCGGATTTCGGCCGGTGGGGTCCGGATATCTGTACTTCCCTTTAATGACTCAAGCGGAATGTGAGGTCACCGAACGACGGACCTTTTTGCACAAGGTGTATGGGGGGAATCCTCGAGCCATGATGGCCGCATTCCTAACCGAAGAGGATCTGACACCGGAGGATCTAGATACCTTGCAGAAGTTATTGGATGATCGGAGGTCTCCATAATGAATATCTGGTCGGTGGCGGCAGAGTGGGCCATCTCGTCGACGGTACAGACCGCTCTAATCGTGGGAGTGCTCACGGGGGTAACCCTGGTTGCCGGACGTCATCTGTCGCCGCGATGGGGAGCGGCGTTATGGATGCTGGTGGTGATTCGGCTTGCAGTACCGTGGTCACCAGCCAGCCTGTTCGCCCTTCACAGCTTCGTGATTCCTGCGATGAGGGGAGGCTCCCTTCATCTGGCACCCGTCATGGGTTCAGCCACAGCAATTTCCCGTCTTTCCGGGAGGACCCTGACTTCCACTGTGTTGCAGAATCGTGCCGTCTTTTGGCCCTGGATCGTGGTGACCTTGTGGGGGGTGGGCGCCAGCCTGTTGGCGGTCCGATCGATATGGAGAGAAATCTATTTTCGGCGAATTCTCGCGGCGGCAACCGAGCGTGTGGATCTTCAGGAAAGTCTTCCGAAGTCCGTGATGGGCATTTGGGAGCATCCGGCGGCGCGGGCGCCGGCCGTCTTTGGTCTCTGGCGGCCGATCATTGTGGTTCCACCGGGCCTTATCGACCAGTTGACGCCGCAACAGCTCCAGTGGGTGTTGCGGCACGAGTTGAATCATATCCGACGCCGGGATATTGCGACCCGATGGGCGATGGAACTGGTGGCCATCATTTATTGGTTTAATCCCTTTGTCTGGATCGCCCGGAGCGCTCTGCGTACCGCGCATGAACTTGCGGCGGACAACGCAGTCGTCCACGACTTACCGCCCGAGCAACGTCTTCAATATGGGCGCCTGCTGTTGGCGGTCGCCACTTACAATGGAGGGGCAGTTCCGAGCATGGCCGAGATGCAGTTACGGCGGCCCACGTTAGCCCGACGCTTGCGGTTGATTCGCCATGACCCAAATCGGCGCCTGATGCGCGCCGTCACTCTAGGCAGTGTCGTGTTCGCGGTGGTGTTGGCGGTGTCAGGAGCTGGGATAGCGGCAATGAGCACAACCTCCTTACGTCCGCCGGCCCCTCCGCCTACACTAACAAATGAAATGTCATCCCAATCCACGCGGGCAGCCGGGGCGGCGCAGGGAGCCATCACGGCCGGGACATTTACCCAGGCCATCCAGATCCTCTTGGCGCACGAATACTCCCGTCCAGCCCTGGCACACCTACGGATTACGGGTATCGAAACCATCCACAACACCTATGCTGCACAAGTGCTCGTTCCCGACCGTGGTCAGATCTTCATGGGATCCCTGGTTGCCACACGTCAGGGCACCCAGTGGACGTTCCAGTCTTCTCTGAGACTTAGCTGGGTGAATCCGAGCAAACCCATGACGGTGATGAGTAGCGGGGGGCAGATCACCCAGACGAGTACTCCGTATCTTTTTATCGCAGGGGCCGTCACCCGGTCTAACATTCACGATGTCGTAATCCAGTTCGATCGTGGCACGTCCGAACCCATTCCCGTCTCGCCGATTCATACCTTTACCTACCTAACACAGGTGCATCAGGCCTTCCGTCACGTCGATGCCTATTCCGCCTCGCATGGCCTCGTCTACCGCGGGTAAACGCGGCAAAATCACCACGAGCGTTCCGCCTCTATGAGGTACGCTCGTGGTGTCTCCGTTATTCCAACCGCCTTGTGGGGAGAAGATCTACGGGACGTTGACCTTGTTGGCCTGATTCAACCCCACCACTCGTTGAATGCCTCCACTGTGGTTCAACCCCATCTTGATCACAAGGTAACACATGCCCGCCAAGATGACCCCACAGTGGAGTTAACGCAAATGGCCGTGCATCCCCTACCCAAAACGGATCGCGTGACCATCGCCTATGCCCGAGTGTCTAGCCATGATCAAAAAGCCGACTTGGAAAGCCAGGCGATTTTGTTATCAGAGTTTT
>JAJYPK010000019.1 GCA_021795465.1 Bacillota bacterium | reverse complement strand
CTATCGTGCGGGTCAAGCAAAAGGAGCATTATTGCCAGTGCCGAAGGATGAAACTTTTTACATCTTTGAAACCCCTTCGAGTCACACCGGAGATGGGGATAATCGGGTATCCTTGAAAACGCTCGCGAAGGCGATCTAATCCGACTTTCGCGCCTTCCTTATCCATCTTGGTGGCCAAAATGGCATAGGTCGTGATAGATCCGGCATAGCGGGCCAGACCATCGTCCACCAGACTGACGGTTTCAATAGACGAATATCCAACGGCTGATGCATCGACAATGTGGAATACCATCGGGCCTAAGCTGAGACGGCTCAATACGATAGCGATTGCGCGACGAACCACAAGTTCGCCCGGAATTTCCTCGGTGATACCTACGGTATCTGTTAACGTGAGCGCGTGTTTGCTTTTGGTTCCCATCAGATCGATATGAACGGTCTGCAAGGCCATGGTCTTATAGGGCACGTGGGATACTAGTTGACGGCGCGCTAAATCAATGGCAAGACGCTGACGGCGCGCAGTACCATCGCCATCTAAGGCTTCCACGCGAATCTCTTTGAGTCCGAGATACGCGGCAAAATTGATCACAAACAGAGATTTGCCTGCATTGGGCCGCCCCAACACCAATGCGTCCAAATGCTTAGAGCCCCCCTTCGATATCGGCCCAGGTGAGGAGCATAAGATCTTGGCGGGTTACGTGATCTAATCGATCGGCTAGGCGTACCGCTTGGCGCCGGATGCCGCGTTCTAGCACGTTGCGGACCATGCGCGCATTACCCGCATTGGTGTGCCAGTATCGTGCGTGTTCTTCCATGTAGGTTAATAAAGCGTTCTCGGCCTCCTGGCTTAGATGATATTGATATTGAACAGTCATCGCGCGCGCGATGGCGACAAGCTCTGTAGGGCTGTAGTTGGGAAATTCCAAGTGAATGGGAAATCGGGATAACAGGCCAGGATTGGTCGCCAGGAACTGCGCCATTTCTTGGGGATAGCCCGCAAGGATGAGTAGAAATTCACCCCGGTAATCCTCCATGGCTTTAACCATGGTATCGATGGCCTCTTTACCAAAATCTTTTTCTCCCCCTCGTGCTAAGGCGTAGGCTTCGTCCACAAACATTACGCCCCCTAGGGCCTTTTTAATCACTTCTCGTGTTTTTTGTGCGGTATGTCCGATATATTCACCGACCAAATCCGCGCGTTCTACTTCGACTAAATGACCTTTAGGAAGGACGCCTAAGGCTTCAAAAAGCTGCCCCAGGAGGCGCGCGACCGTGGTTTTGCCAGTTCCCGGTGCTCCCTGAAACACCATGTGCAGCATGTGAGATTCCTGGGATAAATGAAATTCAGCGCGACGTTGTTGGACCTCGATGAAGGCGCGGATTTCTCTAACCATGAGCTTGACCCCCGATAACCCTACTAATTTATCTAGGTCACGCATTACGGTGTCGGCCCGTTCTTTGGGAGAAGGCTGCGTGTTTTTACGGCCATTTCCTGTGATCACGGATCCGGTGCGGCTGTCTAACCGAATGAGATGGCGTAGGGCGCCGTCCGGGCTAATGCGTCCGGTTTCTAACCAATGCAACACCTCTTCCGAGGAAACCGGACGGTCTTCGGGATGGGGTTGGCTGCTATTGAGCGGGATCACAGATAATGGCATACGAACGTCCCTCCCTAGGGCTGGTTAGTATTTTAGTAAATATACGGTGGGTGACGGTAAATTCTGCATGTCCGATTCCGTGCTTTCGGGTCTTAGAAAAGAAATGACACGTACGATGCTGATTAGGCGTTGGCCATCCGCGTATGGATTAAGCCCTATGAGTTTCTTATGGTCTAAGGCGCCATGTTAGACTAGAGGTCTAGGAGGTGTCATCCTATGGTGAGCCGTGACGATATTCTGGCAATTTTACGGGCGCATCGTGATCTCGGCCCTCACTATGACGAGCAATTGGCAGACCAACTTTGGATTTTGACGCAACAAGCCGCCCACCCTGACAAAACCGGACGGCATCCTCTTGGGATACGTTTTGACCTTGGCAAATTTTCACGGTCACGTCGATTTCGCGTGGGATGGAGGCCGGTTACGTTTGTACTCCTCGGCATTCCCCTGACGGCAGTAGCCGGCTATTTTGGTGCTGCCTTGGGGGTCGTGGCGGCACTGTTGGTCGTGGGACTTATGGCACTGTTGGAGGTGTGGTGGTCTGGCGGCGACCCTCAGGATTAAGTCTCTGCGTAATAAAGCTCCAAATATCGCTTTCTTCGATGACCCATTGGTCCACCGTTTTTCCCACTCCATGTCCGGCTTCTGTCTGAACACGCAGATAGATGGGCCTGTTTTGGCCGGGTAGGTTTTGGAGCAACGCAACCATTTTTCGCGCGTGAAGGGGGTCGACGCGAGAGTCCTCCTCGGAGGTGAAAAAGAGCGACGCGGGATAGTTCACCGTACTACGCACGTTATGATACGGGGAATACTGTAAAAGAGTCTGAAACTCCTCTTTATTGTCCGGTGACCCATATTCGTGGGTCCAGAGAGCTGCAATCTGAAAATAGGGATAGCGTATCATGTCCAGTAGCGGTACGCCACAGACCACTGCGGCAACGAGTTCTGGGTGCTGGGTCATGAGAGCCCCGACCAAAAGCCCCCCATTGCTCCGCCCGCTGACCGCGGTATGATTCGCGTCGGTAAATCCACGTCGCTGAACATCCAAGATTACGGCCCGAAAATCATCGAACACATTCTGCTTTTTGTGTAGCATGCCGGACTCATGCCAGTGTTCACCGAACTCGCTACCTCCACGCAGAGTCGCCATGACATATAAGCCGCCCTTTTCGACCCATCGTCGCACAGAGGGCGAATAGTTGGGTAGCATAGGAACGCTAAATCCTCCATAGCCGCTAATTACAGTGGGCGTAGGTGTTGTAGGGTCCCAGTTGACTGGGTGGATTAAAAAATATGGAATTTCGGTACCATCTTTGGATTGTGTCCACAGTTGCTTCACCGCCATTTGGCAACTGTCTGGGTCGGGCGCGTGGTCCACCGCAAGATCTGCCGCCGAGCTGCTCCAAGTGTAGGTGGTTAGCGGGTGATTAAAGCTCGTTACCCCGAATATGGTGAGCGGCCCCTCCCAAGTTCCCGCCATGCCGGTAATATGGCTGTACGCGGGTAAAAGAATCGGTCCCAGGGATTCCCCGGTTAATGAAAAGGTTTCGAGTCGCGATGTGGCTTGCGAAAGATAATGGGCGACGATGCGTTTTTGGAAAAATCCCACGTCGTATAAGGGATCGCTAGCGTGTGGACCGAGAACTTTCGTCAATTCCTCGGGGGAAGCCATGTCGACTGCAACCACTTCCCAAAGCGGATAGCGCCGATTGGTATGCAAGAACAGGTTGTCCTGTACCCAATAGGGATGGGCGATTCCAGTTGGTTTGGGACCGACTTCTCGCCAGGCAAAATCGGACTGGTCCCGGTCCTGTACGTAAATGTGGTCTCGGGTCCAGCCATGCGTCATTTGGACCAGGAGGTAACGGCCACTTCCCGATAAGGATACCGTGGGAATAGCTCGGGGATCGGGATCTTCGAAGATTACCGGGTCGTGGTCGTAGGGATTGTTCCATCGATGCCAATAGACTTTTTTGGAGTAATGCTTTTCGCTATCGGCACCATGCCCTAGTAACGGATAGCGGGTGTAGTAAAAACCGCGACCGTCTGGGTCGAATGCCATTGAGGCGCCTCGTGTCCGAGGTATGGCCTCCCTCAATTGTTCCTGCTTGGATCGGTCATACACGTATAAAGTAGACCACTCATCGCCATGTTGGGAAATACCATAGGCAACATAGCGAGCATCTGGGGACAGATGAAACCAATCGACCGCCGAAGGTTCGACGGCCTGATTCGGATCGTGAATAACGGTGAGTTTCCCATCCTCTTCGGTATATAAGACGGCCTGGTTTTGCCCTCTGGACCGAAATAAGTATGCCTGTGTGGTGTGAGCGACCTCTGGCACTGATATTTCACCGACAGTGCGGAGGCGGTGAAGTTGATCGTAAATCGTCTGCCATTCTGGATCCCTTCGGAGATCACGGATGGTGTGCGTGTGCTGTGCATGCGACCAAGATTTTACTTCCGAAGCAGAACCGTCTTCCAACCATCGATACGGGTCGACTAGGGAATATCCAAACTTCTCATCAATGACGGGATGTGCAATGGTGCAAGGAAAGTCTTGAGAGGCCAATTTATTCATCTCCTACCTTACCTCATCTTTGTGTTGTAGCTCCCACCTGGTTCCTCTAACCAACCGGATTGAGAACTTCGCGCCTTAGAACACTTCGTGGATTAGGGCGTGGATCCCTGCTATACGGCACAAACAATAGTGGATCGAATCGTGTGAGAAGGGCACGGACAGCCATTGACATTTCAGTGACGAATTGTTACAAAAAAGGAATAAATTGGTAATGTAAAACATGGATGAATGGAGGGGTGAGATTGTTTGGTCGAATGCCGAGTCAGTGGATAAAAATTTTGAAGCGAATCGTAATCATCAGTCTGTTTGTGGCGCTTGGTGGATCCTATACCGTGCTTCCTCAATTCCCTAACCTCGCACTACATTCCCAAAAAATCGCTAGGAGTACAGAACGCGTTGGTGCTCGTACCATAAGGCCGATGATCAAACTTAAAAGTCATGTGATTTCGGCTACCCACATCAATTTAACCGCTCCGGTCACCGAATTAGTGATCCAACCCCAAGAAACGTTGTGGTCCATCGCGAACCGACTGGGCACTACGGTCGAGGTTTTGGAGTCATTGAATCATCTGACGTCCACGGTCATTTATGCAGGGGCTCGATTAGTGGTTCCCCTGGATGCGGACGACAACCCAATCAGTAGTGAACCCACGACGTCGGACTCAAGAATCCAATATACTGCTAAGGTGATGAATTCGAGCACGATGACTGCAGACGCGACCCGCGTCTCTGGCAACGCCGGTGTCTCATATAACCGTGAAGATGTCAACTTATTGGCACATCTGGTTCAGGCGGAAGCGGGGACACAATCACTTTTAGGTCAAGTAGCCGTCGGGGCGGTGGTTATAAATCGATTGAACAACCCGAGATTTCCTAAAACACTTGTGGCTGTCATCGAGCAACCGGGTCAATTCGAGTCCGTAGCCAACGGCACCTTTTGGCAGCAACCTAGTCCTCGGGCTTACTTGGCAGCAAAAGACGCACTTCAAGGCTGGGATCCTACGGGTGGTGCACTATTTTATTACAACCCTACTCTACCCCACTCCCCTTGGATGAACACCTTAATCGTAACTGCGACCATTGGGGCGCAAGTTTTTTGTCGATGACCGATGTCTGGTTTTATGGTCCACCCACAGCCTGGCTTAACAGAAGTTCTGCACTCTTGACGAGTGCCCTTAAAGCGTCCTCAGAGGTCCAAGCCGAAAGATCAAGCCAATGGGCGGCCGGCTCCGACCGCCACCAGGTAAGTTGCCGTTTGGCATACGCTTTGGTATGTTTGACTATTAACTGGTTGCGCTCCAAACGGGTACTTTTGCCATAGTACCAGTCGACCATGTCGCGATAACCAATGGCTTTCAAACTTTGACTCCGGGATGAAAGACCCGTGTGCAAAAGATCTATGACTTCTCTCTCAAATCCTTGGTCGAGCATGGATGTGACGCGTGTCTGAATACGAGCTAGGAGTTCGGCTGACGGTCGCGTGGCGATCCAATAGGCGACCCGATACGGTGAGCTCCCGGAAGGGTGTCGCACAAGTCGCCGATTTGTGGTCAGATAGACTTCAAGGGCACGGATTAGACGTCGATGGTCATTTTGATCAATGTGGGCCCAGCTATCCGGGTCAACGAGGGAGAGTTGACGACGGATCGAGTCCCATCCGTACTGTACAGCCTGCTGTTCCAACTGTGCGCGGGTGACTAAAGGGTTGGCGGGATTAGAAGGGTATTCATAGGCTTGGATTACCGATCGAATCCAAAGACCGGTGCCTCCCACTAGAAGTGGGAGATGACCGCGATGCCAAATTTGTCGGATCGCATGGGTGGCTCGGATGGTGTAATCATTGACGGAAAAAGGTTGGTCGGGATCGACAGTGTCAATGAGATGATGGGGGATTCCCTCTTGCTCGGCCACGCTAATCTTTGCCGATCCAATGTCGAGGTGCTTATAGACCTGAATGGAGTCGGCAGAAACAATCTCCGCGCCCATGCGGTGGGCCAGAGCAAGACTAAGAGCGGTTTTCCCCACCGCAGTAGGACCGGCTAACACCAGCACAGGGATATGAGGAGGTGTTTTATCCTTTGCGTCCAAAGCGGCGGTCCACCTCCTCCAGCGAGAGGCGTATGAGCGTGGGCCGACCGTGGGGACAACCGCGAGGGTCTGTTAGCAAGGCCATATCCTGCAGTAGCCCTCGCATTTCCACGTGCGACATCGGCCGATAGGCTTTGATCGCAGCCTTGCACGCGGCCATGGCAAACAGCGGCTCCTCGACCCAGGTCACTGGATGACCATATTGAGCATGGCCTTGGATTATCGACTCTAACACGGTGCGCACCATCTCCGGGTCACTCGGTAAGTCCTTAAAGCCCTGGGGTACCGCGTGGACCATGATCGTGGAGCCACCGGATTCGGTTATTTCAAATCCCGCGTCTTGAAAAAGCTGACGATGCTGGATAAAGGCCTGCCACTCTGTCGTATTAAGCGTGATGATATGAGGCACGAGCAAGGGTTGAGCGATCATGGAGGCGCCTTTCTCTCGTTTAAAGCGTTCGTAATAGAGCCTTTCGTGGGCCGCGTGTTGATCAATGAGATAAAGTCCTAAAGGGCCTTGACTAATAATGTATTTGGCTTGCCACTGAGCCAGTGGCGTAAGTTCTAAGAATTCCTTGTGTAGGATTTGGGTGTCGGATGAGGCTCGCTTGTCTCCCAGGGGGAACGTTTCTAATCGTAACTCAGATTGGGCGTACTCGGTCAACTCGTCGTGAGCATGGTTGGGAGCTATGGACAAACTGGAAGACTGAGATTTGTTGGTGAGGGTGTCTTGCACGGCACGATAAAGCAGCGCGGCGACCTGCCGTTCGCGGTCGATGCGTACCTCGGCTTTGGTCGGATGCACGTTCGGATCGACGCCGCTCGGTTGAAGGTCTAGCCACAACCAAAAGAGAGGGAAGCGTCGATCGGGAACGTGGGGCTTAAAGGCTTCCTCAATGGCCTGCCGTAGCACCCAATTCGTCACCCAGCGTTGGTTGACATAGAGACTTTGCGTATGACGGGTACCACGGTGAATATGTGCGGGCGCAATCCATCCCCGAATGCGAATCCCCGTGATGCCGGTGTGTTCCACGGGAAGGAGACTATCAGCCACTTCTCGTCCGTACAATTGATGTAGAGTTTGAATCGGGGTGGTCTGGCTCGTCGTTTTGAGCAAAACCTTATCACCCTGTTCGACCAAAAATCCGACGTCATAGCGGCTTATTGCCAGGTGTTCCGTCAAGTGCTGGATCCACCCTGCCTCGGCACCCGCACTTTTTTGGGATTTGTGCCGTGCGGGGGTATTATAAAATAGGCTGGTCACGCGGACAGTGGTTCCGGGAGCCATGGCAACCATTTTGGGAGTGCCAGCGACACCCCCTTCGACGGACAGCTCGTGGCCGACCGGTTCCGAAGTCGTCCGTGACATAAGTCGTACGCGGCTGACCGCAGCAATCGCGGCGAGGGCTTCACCTCGGAATCCTAACCAGGGACTAGAATCCAGGTCGGATAGTTCAGAGATTTTCGAAGTGGCATGGCGGGCCATCGCGAGGGGTAGATCGCTCGGCTCAATACCCGAACCATCGTCTGTTACTTCGATTGAGCTATGACCGCCTTCGATCAAGCGAATGTGGATTCGGCAGGAGTCGGCATCGAGGGCATTCTCGATGAGCTCTTTGACCACGGATGCAGGACGTTCGACCACTTCACCGGCAGCTATCTGGTCGCGGACAACGGGATCCAATCGATGTATGCGGCTCATTGGGAGGCACCCTGCGTGAGACGTTGGTGCCATTCTGCCACCCATTGCCAGGCGTCTCGCGGGCTCAAGGCATCGACATCGAGGTGTTCTAAGGTGTGTCGCAGTTCGTCACCTATGGGATCTGGAGCAAACAGGGTCACTTGCTCAATAGGCTCGGAACGTGTCGGCATGGCGGTTTCCCATTGGCTCAGGTAATGGCGGGCACGGGCGATAATGGATTGCGGGAGCCCAGCCATTTGGGCTACGTCTACTCCGTAGGACTGGGAAGCCACACCAGATACGATCCGATGGGTAAATACTAATTCGCGGTTGCGGTTCGATACCACTTCAACGGTGAGATTTCCGAGTCGCGGATTGCGGACGGCCATGTCCGTCAGTTCGTGGTAGTGGGTGGCAAATAGTACCCAAGGAGCGTCGACCGAACCCAGTCGTTCTAGTACCGCCCGGGCTATGGCCATGCCGTCGAAAGTGGATGTCCCCCGCCCTAGCTCGTCAAGTAGCACAAGGCTATGAGAGGACGCGTGTCGAAGAATCCAAGCCATCTCTTCCATTTCCACCATGAAGGTGCTCTGCCCGCGCATGATGTCATCGTCGGCACCCATTCGTGCATACAATCCGTCCAACGGTGGTAACGTGAAATCTGTCGCGGCTACCATGCTTCCGATGTGGGCCAAGATGACGTTGAGGGCCAATGCTCTCATGAAAGTGGATTTGCCTCCCATGTTGGGGCCAGTAATTATGACGGTGCGCTGAGTGTCTTGCAACGAGACATCTTGGGGCACATAGTCGGTGAGGGTTTCCAGCACAGGATGCCGCATACCTCCTGCGTCCAGGGACCTATTCTCGGGCTGGTCGCACCACCTTGGGCTCATGTAGCCACGATCCTCCGCTGTTTCAGCTAGGCTCAGCATGACATCGAGTTCCGCTAGTCGGTTGGCCAATTCCAAAAATTGTGTGCGATAGTCTAACACGGTGGCCACAATGCGTTGTACCCAATCGTGTTCTAATTGCCGGAGCCGATCTTCTGCCTCAGTGATGGCTTGTTCTAGTTCGCGGAGGTTATCCGAACTATATCGCATCACATGGGTCATGGTTTGCCGTCGAATCCAGTCAGTCGGAACCAGTTGTGCCTGGTTGTGACTGACTTCCCAGTAATACCCGAACGATCGGTGATAGCCGATTTTGAGGGTGCGTAAGCCGATACGTTCGCGTTCGCGTTTTTCGAGATCCACTAAGGTTTCCCGTTGATGTTGAACAAGCCCGCGGTATTCGGCGATTTTGACATCGGCTGCGTCGCGGATTATATTCCCATCCTCAAATCGCACCGGCAATGACTCCTGGAGTGCCCCCAAGAGCTCTCGAAGTGTGTCCCAGGTGGTGTCATGAAAAATGGAAAGCGACCAGATTTGGTCTAAACCTGATGTGCGACAGAGATTGTCGATCTGGGGCGTGCACGCTAGTGACTGGCGAAGGATACCGAGGTCTCGAGGGGCCGCATATCCCAAGGTTAGCCGTGCTATGCGCTTACCGATGTCTCCTACGTGCTTCATCGCCTCTTGTAATTCCATACGGATCATGGTGTGTTCATAAGCCCAGGAGACAACCCGATGGCGTTCTTGAATGGCTTGGATCTGGTTCAGGGGGCGCTGCAACCACAACCTCAGCAAAGCACTTCCCATCGGCGTGACCGTGTGGTTGAGAACCCGATATAAGGACGGCCCGTCATCCCGTATGACATCGAGTTGGTTTAACAGACGTGGCGGGAGTTCCAAGCCTCCTTGAAGGTCGTAGACCTCCACTCGGTCTAGGTGGTCGATAGGTCTATGCTGAACCGTCTCCAAGTAGCGCCATAGCACGAACCACGCCCGTTGGGCATGTGGTTTATCTTTCAATCCCCATCCGGTGAGCGTCGGGGTGCCAAGTTTTTCTGCTAGGTCAGCTTCTACGTGGGGGCCGAGTCCACGAAACCACGACGCTTCGTCAATGCAAAGACCTGTCAAGGGCAAATCCCAGTTGCTTAAGTATTCATCTGGTTGCCACCGCTCCCATTCTGCTTGTAGCAGTTCTCTATCGAGGGTATGGCTCTCGGTGACATAGACTTTGCCGGTACCGAGTTCACCGATGGCTAAGCCCCATCCGCTGCGGTCCCGATAGACCGCCGCGACCGATGGTTCGCGTTCCAGGCCTTCCGTCATGTAGGTGCCCGGAGAAATCAGACGAATGATTTGCCTATCGACCAATCCCTTTGCCGAGGCGGGGTCCTCGACCTGCTCGGCGATTGCGACGCTTCGGCCCTGAGCCACCAATTTTTTGACATAAAGATCGAGCGCGTGGTGTGGCACCCCGCACATGGGCACAACGCCGTCTCTCGAGGTTAGTTGAACGTCTAAGAGAGGAGCTCCCACCACGGCATCCTCTTCGAAGAGTTCATAAAAATCGCCAACCCGAAAAAACAAGAACGACGTTGGGTGTTCGGCCTTTAAGCGCCGGTATTGATCGAGCATGGGTGTGGTTTTGGTCATAGGAACCTCGCTCGACCCAAGCTTGCCGCTAGCCACAGTCCCTCCATGAATCCGCGATGGGCAAACTTAAATTCTTGTGCCCCAAGCATCGGCAAGAGGCTTTTAATAATGCGAGACCCTCCTACTACCAACTTTTGCCGGGTAGCATGTAACCTCAAAAGGGCTGCCGGAGTCGGACCATCTAATATTGCGGTGAGTAACGATTCCAGGTGAGTCCGGGAAACATGGGACTCGCCGCTCATCAGTTCCAGCGCAAAAGCCGTGCCACCGACCAGAGCAACGGTCCCCCTCGGTAAATCTAATCGAGGCCAAATCGTTTGGTGAGGACTCTGTGCGGCCCCGACGGGGAGTGCGTACATCAACCGATCCGTGACCACCTCAGTGCTCCCTCCCCCAACATCAATAATGGTTGACACATCGGGTAGTTCTGTCTTGACAGCCGCCCAGGTAAGGCGCCCCTCGAGATCTTGAGAAACGAGCCATAGGGGTAGTCCTAGTTCGCGAATCCGTTGACATAACGTGCGATTTTGGCGGACAACTTCTCCCCCACTGACCAGGCCATATTGTACCCCATGGTCTTTCAGGATCGTCGTATAGTCGATCAAGGTTTGGGTTAAGGTATTCCAGGTCTCAGGGTCTTGAAGATCAACCAAACGGCCCCGACGTACGATGGGTGCCGTAAGATCTGTTGCCGCTAAGACCCCGGTGTTACTGGTGCCAATTTTAATAATTGCTAAGGATCGCATCCAAACCCTCTCAGTCTCACAGATCTATCACGACTATTATAACAAATGTTACGCCAAAACCGCATATCCGAGGGAGGTGGGGAGAAACCAACATGATGAGAGCGTGGATGCAGGGGATAGTGATTGGCACGATCTTGGTGAGCCCGGGTCGTGACTTACAGCGTATTCCTCCCCATGTTGTGGCGACGTCGGCGCTTGTGATGAATGCTACGAACCAACAAATCCTTTACGCGAAAAATATTCATCAGCGCTGGCCACCGGGGTCCCTCGTAAAGATTATGACAGCCTGGTTGGCCATCCGTTACGGATGGCATAAAACAGGCCGGATTACGGCCGCTGATCGACATCTAGGTGGGGCTATGCTGGGATTTCCGAGTGGCACAATAATTCCTTTGGACCGGCTCGTCCCGGCGATGATGATGGCGTCCGGAAACGACGCCGCCATGGCCGTGGCTTGCACCGTATCGGGAACCGCGTCAGCGTTTGTGCGACAGATGAACTACACGGCAGCCCGCTGGCACCTCCATGGGATTCGCTTTAGCAACCCCACGGGACTACCATCAACGAATCAGTGGACCACGGCCGCGGCGATGGCTGGCCTTGCCCAACATGTGATGAAAAATGGCATTTTTGCCACCATGGTTAGAGAGCCAAGCGTCACTTTGTTCAATCAGAAAATCGCGCGCTTTTATCCCAATCAAAATCAACTCATTGGGGAGTTTCCGGGGGCCAATGGGATCAAACTGGGGTATACACGAGGCGGTGGAGCCACGCTGGTGGCGACAGCGAGACGTCGCCATACGGAACTAATCGTGGTATTACTGCATGATAATTTGGCTGACGTGTGGCCTGACGCGATGCACCTTTTCTCCTGGGGGTTTTCTAAGACCCCGTCTGCCGATCATCTCAATCGTAAGATTCCTCGCAGCATGATACCATAGAGTTCAAAAGGGGTCCTGTGATGAGTACGGTTTGGGTGTGGGATGGTGCGGACGTGACCCTTCTCGCTAATATTCTCGACGACGGTAGTTTCCTCATCTGTCGGTCGGTTCTCCAGCCGACGGAGCTCGTGACATTACCGGGTGTCCGGCTTTGGACCGGGTCCTATCCTGCATATGAGCTTCATGGAGTGCATCCGATGACGCTCCATCCCGGATTAGCAACGATGGCCATTCAATGCCAATGGGCCGGACATTGTGTCACAATCATGACCGAACCTTCATGGAGTCCCGAATCTCAGCGATATTTCACGCTTCATGGTAGTGACGTGATTGTCACTCCTTTCATGGCCGACCGGGCTCAACACGGCCCATTATGGCGCGATGCCCAGCAGAATCAGTACGTGGGCCTAAGCCTTTGGCCAACTCCCCAGTTGACCCTACCCTGCGAAATCACAGAGGACAACACCGGGATTCGCCCAGGGCTTTTAATCAAGCCCGGGCTTTGGCGTTTAGAATGGGCATGGAGCGAGCTCGCAACGGCTCGAGAAATTTTTGCCGTCCTTCCGTATCTTCGTCAAGACGTCTATCGCCGTCATCCTTGGTGGAACTCCTAGTGGGCGTGATGACTTCCCTAGGAGCCCAATGGTTGGGTTATGCTCTGCGGGATTCGGCCTGGCGTCGATGGAGTCTCACGATTTCTGAACCTCAAAGGTCCTCGGTATACGATCCCTCTAAAAGCCTAGTTCGGGTGGCGGTGGTTCAGTTCCGTGTCGACCCTGTAACCGACCCTCAGCACTGGCTTCTTCGAGTGACACGATGTTTTCAACAAGCTTCTTCGCAAGATGCGGATATTATCGTGTTTGGTGAAGACATGGCATCTCCGCTGTTAGGGGTGTTGCAACGTTTTTTGCCTCGATCGGCCAACGCGGTTCCGCTGAGGTCTTTGACACCTTGGCTCAAAGCTCTAAGCCCCGTCGCGTACCGCTATTGGTACCGAACGATGCAGTTTCTTTCCCAACGATTTGCGATGACCACAGTGGCGGGTTCGGCCATGACCTGGCATCAACAGCAATTGCTTAACGTTGCGGTAACATTTGACCCGATGGGCCAAGAGATTGCTTGGCAACCCAAACTACATCTCTTCCCGATGGAAGCAACTTTGGGCATTTGTCCCGGTCCAGACCTCACGGCGCAGGTGTTAGACCCGTGGCCTTTGGTGACGTTGGTGTGTAATGATGCGACATATTATGAAAGTTTTCGAATGGCTCGTCGGCTCGGCGCTTTACTGGTGGCGGTACCCATTGCCGATCCCGAGGCATGCTACTCGGTCGACAAGGCGCGACGCGGCGCCTGGGCGCGGGTTCAAGAAACACCTAGCGCCGGGTTGGTGGGAGCAAGCACCGGACGCTTGTTCGGTATTCCTTTGACCGGAAAGGCAGGAATTTATGTGCCGCGGGACTTGACCTTAGATGGTACAGGTGTCATCGTGGAGTCAGAACATCCGGTGGGCGACGATGTTCAAGTGGGAGTGGTAGACTTGGCGTCTTTAGCCGATCTTCAGGAGAGAGACGGCCTATGGCTCTTGACAACCCCCTGGTTAGACACCGTATACTCCCCTAAGAACGAAACGTCATCACCTGGAGCTGATCCATGCACTTCTTGACAGGGATTACCGAGACCATACTAAGTCTCGGCGTGTTCGGGGTCGTCATCGGTATGTTTCTCGAAAGCGCTTATATTCCGGTCCCATCCGAGATTATTTTGCCCTATGCCGGATATTTGGTTTATCGCCATGACACCTCGATGCTAAGTGCTATGGGTGCCGCCTTGTTGGGGGGCATGTTAGGCGCCATTGTGTCGTATTGGATTGCGCGTTGGGGCGGGCGTGCTGCAGTCGAACGATGGGGTCGTTATGTGTTGATTCGCGCTCACGAGCTAGATCGCGCCGAGCGCTGGTTTCAGCGTCATGGAGATGGCGCTGTATTTTTTGGTCGTCTCTTACCGGGCATACGTACCTTTATTTCCCTTCCCGCAGGGGTCGCGGAAATGCCATTTGGTCGGTTTGTGGTGTTTTCGTTTCTCGGTGCTTTGCCGTGGACCATTCTATTTGTGTACGTGGGTTACGGGTTGGGGTCTCAGTGGCAACACGTTACGAACTTAAGCCACTATTTCCTGGCGGTCGTCGCGGTGGCTTTGGTCGCTTGGGTAATAATGCTGTGGCGTCGGCGTAAGTCGCGGTAAAGTCCGCAACCACCAACCAGGGGATCATCCACAACCAGTTAAAATGCTCGGTAGGTAGACGGCCTACAACAGTATGCGCGATGTCTTGTAGGCCCACAGCGCCCAGAGTTAACGTTTCCCACTCGTGGATCCAAGCTCGACGGGTTAACCAAGTGGGAAACAGGGCGATGGCCAAGAGGATGCCCACCAATATTCCCGTTACGACCGCAAGCGCATCGGCACTTACTACCCACAATGCGAGAACGGCCAGGCCGGCTTCCAGAGTTCCTCCCCAAGAGCCAACGGATCTTTGGCGAAAATGGATGCGCCATCCCGCTAAGCCTACGAGGATAACTCCCGACGAGAGAAACCAGATGGGCAACCTGGTATGGTCGAGATAATTCGCCACGATGATCACACCCAGGCTCGCGACGAAAAAATGGCCCCCCTGTCGCAACAGAGTGACGCGCTCGCTTAGATGGGCCATCCCGCTCTGAATGCCGATGGCAATGGCGGCCGATAACACCCAAAGGTCCATAGGCACCTCGCTCATTTGGGGAAATGACCCTAGCAATCATCAAAAACCATCCGACCTCGAAGCCGGAATTCTTAAAGAGTCTTTAGTACCTCGGGTATAAACCACGCTGAGTTTCCTTTGCCTGAGTTTCTGGTTTTCTCGTTCAAGAGTTTGGAGCCGATGGGCGGCGTCCCGCGTTTGTAGGGTCAAGAGGTCCATCAATATTCTGCGACCGGCTCTGAGACTTAGAATTTTATCGCGAAGTTCTTCTACCTCTCGTTTTAGGTGGACGATTTCCGATTCGGGTGAGTATGTGTTCATTAAGGGTCCCCTCCTAGGTTTCACTCTCCACAGTATATCTATATTGTGGGAATTTATTCCTCGAGTGGTAGCGCGTGTCAGTCGCGTATCCCAGGAGAGTATGTCAACGAGCGTGTGAAGCCTAGAAGGAGGATCCGCGGTCTTTAGACCACGGATCCTCTGGATGTGGGCGCTTCTTTACGCGAGGTTTTGCGCCAATGTGACAAACGTGCGCACCATGACCCCAGTCGCGCCGAACTTGGCATTCAAGGGACCCGGTTTGGTCCATGCCGTTCCTGCAATATCAAGGTGGGCAAACGGTACTGTGCCGGCAAACTCGCTGATGATCATGCCCGCCGTAATGGTACCCGCATCGCGTCCTGGGGAGTTTTTGATGTCTGCCACATCAGATTTGTATAGCTCACGGTATTCAGGATAGATAGGCAGTCTCCAGACTCGCTCGGAGGCCTCTTCGGACGCTTTTAAGACGTGGTTAGCCAAGTCATCATTGGTCGCTACTAAGCAGGATGCCTGGTGCCCGAGCACCACAATCGCCGCTCCCGTTAAGGTCGAGGCTTCCACGATCCAGTCGGCTCCTAAATGGACGGCGTAGCTTACGCCGTCAGACAATACCACGCGACCTTCTGCATCGGTATTAGTGACCTCAATCGTCTTGCCATTGAAGGCGCGTACCACGTCACCGGGTTTATAAGCGGATCCCGATGGCATATTTTGGGCGATTGCCATGATGCCTAGGACGTTGATAGCAGGTTTCAACTGAGCTATTGCGCACATGGAACCGAGGACGGCACTGGCTCCTAACATGTCATATTTCATTTCTTCCATGCCAGCTCCGGGTTTTAAGCTGATGCCTCCTGAGTCAAAGGTGATGCCCTTACCCACCAAGGCCAGCGTCCGGGTGTTGCCGGCATTGTAGCGCATGACCACCAGTCGTGGTGGAAACACACTACCTTGGCCAACGCCTAACAAGGCTCCCATCCCGAGTTCTTGGAGTTTGACTTCGTCAAACACCTCTACCTCAAATCCAAATTGTTTGCCCGCCGCAATCGCCTCGTCGGCGAGTTTTTCCGGATATAAGGCGCTCGATGGACGCCATCCTAGTTCACGCGTAAGATTTTGCGCTTCGGCTATTACTCTGCCGATTTCGACTCCCGCTGTCGCTTCCTGCGCACTGCTGAAACCGGCAATCGCGATCCGGGATAGTGTGGATGGTTCAGGATCCTCTTGGTGGTAACCGGAAAAGTTCCAGGCACCCAATAATGCCCCCTCAACCAGGGCGGCACTCACATCACGGTCGGATAACGGGCTTGGGGGTGCGTCAAACACTACGCTACTAGCATGGGCAGCTTTGGCGGCTTGCGTGGCTTGGCCCGCGGCATTGCGAAGTGAACCGGTGGTAATGGGCTCACTACCCAGTCCGCTGACGATTAGGCGCTTGGCAGCCAAGCGACCGAGAGTCAACGTTGACCAGGTGTTGCCGACGGTGGGTTTAAATTCTTTACTCTCGATTGCACGGCTAATGGCTCCGTCCAAAAGGCCATCAAGATTTTGGATGGTTTTGGGCAGTGAACCGCCACTGGTCACAAATACGATAAGGGCATCGACGGCCCGAATGTCACTTGAAGTCTCGACCGAAATATGCATGGAGTCCCTCCTAAAGGGGTGCGATTTGAGATGCGTTCCAATATGTTCGTAAAAATCGGACGTAGTTTCCACCGAGTATGTTAGCCACAGTGGCGTCATTAAATCCGCGTTGACTCATTTGGTCCGCCAAGCGCGGCAATGCAGTCACGTCTTCTAGACCTTGTACCGGATTTTCGACTCCGTCAAAATCCGAGCCGAGACCGAGATGTAATGAGTCCCCTACCACATCCACGGCATGGGCCATGTGGTCGATGACGCGGTTGATGTCCTCGGTTCCACCAAGAAATTCGCGCACGAAGGTGATACCCTGAATTCCGCCAGCCTTGGCCAGAGCTAAAATTTGGTCGTCGTTGAGGTTCCTCCGATGCGGGGTCAAGGTCTTACAGTTGGAGTGGCTGGCAATAAATGGGCGTTTTTGTACCTCTACTACATCCCAAAAACCGGCTTCAGACAAATGGGATACGTCGACTATAATACCCACTTGTTCCATCTCGGCGATAATCGTACGCCCAGCTCGACTGAGACCTCCTCCCCCGGGATCTTCACCCGCACCATCTGCTAGGGCATTACGCTCATTCCACGTCAAACTCATGAGACGCACGCCGAGCCGATGGAATAATCTCACCAGACTTGGGCTGGTGCCTAGTGCCTCTGCACCCTCTACGGAGATGATTCCCCCCAGCTTATTGGAAGTTAGGGCTTCTTCTAGGCTGGCCAAGTTGGTTACAACCGTAAGGTGTTCGCTGTTAGCCGCAGCCTCTTGCCAAAATCGGTCAAAAAATTCCAATTGCCGCGACAAGGCTCGTTCCGGCTTATACTCGGGCTCGACCCAACAGGAAAAGCATTGAAGTGACAGCCCGCCCTCTAAGGCACGCGGGATATCGAGTTGTCCTTCATCATTGCGTTCACCCAGGCGGCGTCGGTTGTACACCACATCGAGCATACTATCTGCATGGGTGTCGACGACCGGGATATTTAGTTCATGCCAAAGCATTAAGACACCCCACCTTCGACTGTGCTGTACTATTCACGGATGAAGATTCGGTCGACGGTGACGGCGTGGCCCGTCATGTCGTCCACTTCGACAACCAGCGCGCCGAATTGTCCTGCGCCTTGGGCGGTGTCAAAACGAACCGGCATTTGTGACCGTAGTTTACGAATCACCAATTCGGACTTTACTCCGATAACGGAGTCTCGGGGTCCTGTCATACCCAAATCGGTTAGAAATGCGGTGCCGCGAGGAAAGATTCGCTCATCGGCGGTTTGCACGTGGGTATGCGTGCCTACAATGACTGAAACACGACCGTCAAGATGCCATGCCAAAGCCGCTTTTTCCGAAGACGTTTCCGCATGGAAATCAATCACCACAATTTTCACTTCGGCCGGTAGGCTAGTTAAAACTTGCTCGACGGCTTCAAATGGGTCGCCATAGTGAAACGGCATGAAAGCGCGACCGGCCACGTTAATAACCGCGACTGGCACGTTTCGAGCACTAGCCACGACATATCCTCGGCCCGGAGTGCCTGATGGCAAGTTCAGTGGGCGCAGGAGGTGTGGCACATCATCAAGAAAGTCAAAGACCTCTTTCTTATCAAAGATGTGGTTTCCTGATGTAAGGACCCCAATACCTACCGAAAATAGTTCATCCATCACCTCGTGCGTCAGTCCGTTGCCACCCGCCGCATTTTCCGCGTTGGCAATGACGAGATCGATGCCACGATGCTTAACAATCCCTGGAACCTGAGAGAGGACCATGCGCCGACCTGTCTTCCCGACAATGTCACCGATCAACAAGAGGTTCATCAGTATTTTTTGCGGATAACTCCGGCTTCTTGGCCAGGGAGGAACCCTGACCCCTGTTCTTCGAACCCTCCAAAATCCGCATTCTCCTTTCCCATGGCGGTGGTGACAAACTAGGCTCCTCAGCAAACCCCAATCCTTGCTTCTCGATGGACCTAGGTGTTGAACACCATAACGTGGCCTTCATCTCGCAGTGCCACCAACCGTCTCGCTTCGTCACTCTTTAATGCTTCAAGCCCTGCCTGAATGTTTTCTTCTTGAAGCATCAGTTCCTCTTCTAATAAATCGTGTGTGTCAGAAATGAGGTCAGAGGTAAACGTGTCGCGTAAAACCTCGATAGCCATTCCGATTTCTTCAACGGAAAGGGTTTTAATATCGCGGATCAGTTCAACTTCGGTGACCTGGTCGATAACGAGGTGGTGGACTTCTACCACATCGAGTGGGCGCCGAGTCACCAAACGATACGTTTCCAACACTTCGACTAATTGATTTTGCAAGGACTCGAATGGTTGAGGTCCAAGAGTGCAACGAAGCAAGAATGTCGCGCTTAACGTGCTATCCTCCACATTATACTGGACGCTACTGATTTCTGGGTACCTCATGATTACCGCGATTAAGGTACCTAGTCCCCGAGTGCTGGATCCCCAACTTGCGGATGATATCAAGTACGCCGCCTCCTTCTATACGAATCTCTTACGCTATGCTACGCAAAAGATGCGTGATGGCGCCCACGGGAGTCACAATGTTGGTGTGCGCCACTTATGCGTGTTTTCCAGATCTTTACCGGGATACAAGACATGAAAACGCGCTTCTAGTTCGTGGGGGCCCTCGTCAAGGTTGGTATCTTTTACACAAGATTCCACAGGACAAACATCGGCGCACTGCTGGGTCTTATAAAAGCCATAGCATTCGGTACAGAGATGGGGGTCAATGACATAAATATCAAGGCCCTCGGTAATCGCTCCATTGGGACATTCCGGTTCGCATGCCCCACAGGAGATGCAGTCTTCGATGATTGTTAGGGCCATGGTCCATCTCCTTCTAGGAATTCTCATCCCATTGCAATATCGTAGCAATGACAACGGATGGAAATCCCTGTCTAGCCAGATAACGAGCGCAACGTGCGCGCTGCCGTGGGTCGCTCATATCGTACCGCTCCTTGATGGCTTCGGCAATCTTTAACCAGTCGGTGGCTTGCGTTAACTCTCGCCAGGTAGCCTCTGCGGTTTCCCCGTCTACCCCTCTGGTACGCAACTTCTGGCGAATGGCGAGCGGTCCTTGGCGGGAGCGTGACAGGGCATTTTCCACCACCTGCCGCGCTACCCGGTCATCACTAATATAGTTTTGCGATACCAACCGTGTCAGGACCGTTTCGATGACGTCATCATCGAATCCTTTACGGCTAAGGCGGGTTCGCACTTCGTGTTGCGTGAGCTCGCGTTGGGAAAGCCAGCGTAACGCGTTGGCGTATGCCGACTTATTCGGTGGCGGGTTCACCGCTTGGTCCCCCCACCGTTACGGCCGCTCCTGCCGTAAAGTGTTGTCGGATTTTGGTATCGAGTTCCTGGCTTAAGTCGGGATTGCTCCTCAAAAATTCCCTGGCATTCTCCCGCCCTTGACCTAAGCGAAGATCTTGGTATCCGTACCACGCCCCACTCTTTTGGACCAAACCAATTTCGATACCCAAGTCAAGGATACTGCCCTCACGGCTGATTCCTTCGCCGTATAAAATGTCAAACTCGGCCTGCTTAAACGGCGGGGCGACTTTGTTTTTGACGACTTTTACGCGAGTCCGGTTCCCTACGACTTCGGTGCCTTGTTTCAAGCTGTCAATGCGGCGAACTTCCAGGCGGATGGAGGAGTAGAATTTTAGAGCGCGCCCGCCTGGAGTCACCTCGGGATTGCCAAACATTACGCCCACCTTTTCTCGCAACTGGTTTATAAACACCGTGATGGTATTGGATTTGGAAATTGCTCCAGTGAGTTTTCGCAAGGCTTGTGACATCAATCGCGCTTGGAGCCCGACGTGGGCGTCACCCATTTCGCCTTCGATTTCGGCGCGCGGTACCAAAGCGGCCACGGAATCCACCACCACAATATCCACGGCACCGGATCGCACAAGAGCTTCTGCAATTTCCAAGGCCTGTTCGCCAGTGTCAGGCTGCGAGATCAAGAGGTGGTCGAGGTCGACCCCTAACTTAGACGCATAGAGTGGATCCAACGCGTGCTCAACATCGATAAAGGCGGCGACACCACCGATTTTTTGCGCTTCGGCAATAGCGTGCAATGCAATGGTGGTCTTTCCCGATGATTCTTGACCATAAACCTCGACGACCCGGCCTCGGGGAAGACCCCCGACACCCATCGCAATGTCTAGGGTGAGGCAACCCGTTGAGATGACCTCAATGGCCGCTCGGTTGGTATCCGCACCCAGTCGCATGATCGAACCTTTGCCGAATTGTTTTTCGATTTGGGCCAATGCCAAATCCAATGCCTTTTCCCGATCCATCGCCATTTATAGAGCCTCCTCGTGAATCTCTTTCGAGCATCAATTCGCCGAAAGTTCATGAACTCCTGCCTAACGGGGGCGGGCTGGCTCCATATTTACAGTCTTGCCCCGGATGACGACTGCGTTTATATTCTGAAGGACTTTGGCAGCCGCATCCTTCGGCATTTCGACAAATGTAAAGCGATCATATATATCGATTAAACCGATCACACTCCCCGAAATTCCGGCACCTTCTGCGAGGCCTCTCACAATGTCGGCTGGGGTGACGCGATCCATCCGACCTAAACTCAAGAAGAGTCTTACCATACCGGGTTCGGCGCCGGTTTCTCCAAATTCCGCATCGACCACAGGCTCACGACCTTTTTCAACCATCAATCGGATGGCAGCGGCGGCAATGTCGATGGAATCGTAAGACTGGGCCAATTCCATCACCATGTCTTGGTAGGCCGGTAGCACGCCCCGCTCGATTTCTTCGGCCAATCGATTTCTTAAAGATTCTCGTTGTTTTTCGGCGACATCTTCAGGGGTTGGTAATGGACGTCGTTTCAGACGGACGCGCAAAGTGCGCTCCATTTGGCGCAACTGTCGAAACTCTTTGGGGAGCACTAACGACAAGGCGGTGCCGGTACGGCCAGCTCGCCCGGTCCGGCCGATGCGATGTACGTAGCTTTCGGTATCTTGCGGCAAATCGTAGTTGACGACATGGGTGACATGTTCGATATCGAGGCCGCGGGCTGCAACGTCGGTGGCCACCAAAATCTCGCTGCCCCCATCTTTAAACCGTTTCATCACTCGATTGCGCTGAACTTGATTTAAGTCGCCGTGAATAGCCTCCGCGGTGTATCCTCGTGCTTGGAGACCCTCTGCCAGTTCATCCACCCGTTTTTTGGTCCGGCAAAAAATGATGGTCCGTTCGGCACTTTCCATGTCTAAGATCCGGGAGAGGCCGTCTAATTTCTCATGTTCTCGCACTTCGTAATAGACTTGGTCAGTAAGGGGGACGGTTAACCGTTCTGGGCTAATTGCCACGTGTTCCGGTTTTTTCAGGTAACGTTTAGCCAGGCGGGCAATCGGATCTGGGACCGTTGCAGAAAATAGCAAAGTTTGACGTTCCGTCGGGACGTTCTGCAGAATAAACTCGACATCTTCGATAAAGCCCATGTCCAGCATTTCGTCAGCTTCGTCGAGTACCACAAGTTTGACATGATCCAGTTTAAGGGTGCCGCGGCGAATGTGGTCCATCACGCGGCCTGGGGTCCCAATGACCACTTGAGATCCATGTTCTAATGCCCGAATCTGACGGTCATATGATTGACCCCCATAAATGGGAACCACCTTGACGCCGGAATGTCGACCAATCTTGGTGATTTCTTCCGATACCTGAATAGCGAGTTCGCGGGTTGGGGCGAGAACGAGGGCTTGGACCCGTTTGGAACGATGGTCAAGAGATTCAACAATCGGCACACCAAAGGCCGCAGTTTTACCCGTACCCGTTTGCGCTTGACCGATGAGATCACCACCCTGCATGATAAGTGGGATGGTGCGGGTTTGAATGGGGGAAGGTTCTTCGAATCCCATGTCTTCCAGAGACTTCAGGACGGCAGGCGAAAGGCCCATAGATTTAAACAATTCTTGGCTCATACTACACTCCCTTGAAGCAAAATTTTGTCCGCTGTCGGTTTCCGCCGACGGCGTTATTCTTCGATTTCTAGCGGCAAGTCTAAATACTCCCACAAAAGGGTCAAAGCGGTCTCTACCGCTGCAAGTCGAACTCCTTGCCGGTTACTATGTACCTGACGAGACCGATCCATGACACCATGCGGGCCGTCTATCGCGACATAGTATGTCCCTATTGGGTGGCATGCATCGCCGCCCGTGGGCCCTGCGTATCCCGTCGTGGCAATACCTAAATCGGACCCCGTCTTGTGTCTAACGGATCTTGCCATCGCTCGTGCAACTTCGGAGCTTACGACACCATGCTCGTTTAAGAGGGATAGAGGTATCCCCTCCCGAACTTTAAGTGCATCGGTATAGGCGATGATGCCTCCCAAAACAATCGCAGAAGCCCCAGGCTGTGAGATGAAACGATCTGCTACCAAGCCTCCTGTTAATGACTCCATGGTAGAAAGGGTAAGGCCTTGGTCTCCCATAGCTTCTAACAGACATGTGCTCCGTTCTCTCCCCGCCAAGCGATAAAACCTTTGTGGCAAAAGTCCACGGGCCCAAGCAGCAGCGCGACGGGTGGTTACCGTGCTGTAGGCTCCCGGTGGGCCCATGTCCTCAAACCGAACATCAATCCTCCCTGGGCTCGCGTATATCCCGGTACGAGGATGCTGACCCGTCAATAGTGGGGCCAAATAATGTGCCACGGTGGACTCGCCCATTTCAAACACCGTGTAGGTATCGCGAACCAGCGTGGAGGTCGCTTGAGTGCTCAACCATGGCTCTAGCCCTTCGTGGACCAGAGCCCTAAATTCCCTCGGTGGACCAGGTAACAGGACAATAGAGCAGGACTTTCCGGTGATGAGTTGACCCGGAGCTGTTCCTGCGCTATTTGGCCATACCTGAGCCCCTTCGATAATCATCGCTTGCTTGGCTACAGATGCCTCCCAGCCCGGTTGTCGCGAATGTCGGGCTTGGATGGTTTGGGTTAGCTTAACGTCTTGGATCAGGCGAGAATCCACGAACTCTCCTACGGTGGCGACGGTCAGGTCGTCCTGCGTAGGTCCGAGGCCGCCGATTGTTATCACCAAATCGCATTGCGTGGCAGCCACATTCAGGGCCGCCAAAAGCGGCTCACGCGAATCTCCAACCACCATTTGTATTGTTGGGGACACACCGTAAGCAGAAAGCCGTGATGCTATATAGGCTCCATTGGTATTGACGACTTCCCCTACTAATACCTCATTACCGACGGCGATGATGCCAACCGTTCGAATCACCCATCCGTCCCTCCGCAAACCAAGTCACTTGATCATGACACATTCGGTCCAAAAACACAACTCTAGAATGGGCATCAGACACTTTAGGGGATTGCCACTTGTGGACCGTTTTCGGCGAAGCGGTCGATTACCGCGCCTCCAAACGTGCGAGAAGGGGTCGGGAGAACCCCGGCCCCTCTGTTACGCGGTGATTTGACTTTCTATCAAGAGATTACGTACTTCCTCCCCGGAAAGCGTTTCCGAGTCCAACAATAGGCTAGCTAGGTGGTGTAGCATGGATTGGTGTCGACTAATGAATCCATCTACCTGCTCTTGTTGCTCGCTAATAATATCCTGGATGGTACGGTAGAGACTATCCGGGGATAGACCCTCCTCGTGAACAACACCGAGCGAAGATAGCCCCGAGAGCACCATGCGTCGCGCAATATCCCACGCTTTTTCAAAGTCATTGGAGGCACCCGTACTTTGCTCTCCCAATATGAAGCGCTCGGCGGTAGAACCCGCCAAACAGACCTGGATGTCTGCTTTAAGTTCGGAAACTGTCTGCAATAGGCGATCATCATCTGGTGCCTGGCGCACAAAGCCAAGAGCCATGCCTCGTGGCGAGATGGTCACCGATGACACCGAGCCCGGGTTGACGACCTCGGCTACGATGGCGTGACCGCCTTCATGGACTGCAACCCGGTTGAGCTCGCCCTCTCGCAGGGTACGGTCAAGTTTTTCACCTAGTAAGACCTTGTCGGTGGCTTCCATCAAATGCTTGGCCATGAGGGTTTTGCTACCATCCCGCAAGGCCAGAATCGCGGCTTCATTGCATACGCTTTCTAAATGAGCTCCGGAAAAGCCAAAGGTATCCTGTGCTACACGGATCAAGTCCACATTGGGATCCATCGGTTTATTGCGTGTGTGCAATTTGAGAATATGCAACCGACCCTCCCGATCAGGCAAATCCACGCCCACGCTGCGGTCAAAACGACCGGGACGCATAAGCGCACCATCTAGTAAATCAGACCGATTGGTGGCCGCCATCACTAACACGCGTACATCTTCATAGGTGGACATGCCGTCCATTTCCACGAGCAACTGATTCAAGGTTTGATCATATTCCAAATGGCTCTGGTGCTGGCCTCGCTTGCCTGCCATGACTTCAATTTCATCGATAAAAATTATGGCGCTCGTACGATTGTCGCGGCGAGCCATTTGTCGTGCTTCGGTAAATAACTGGCGAACTCGTTGTGCCCCGACTCCAGCGTACATCTCTACAAACTCGGAGCCAGACGCCGACAAAAATGCCGAGTCGGTAAAATCGGCCGCTGCTTTAGCGAGCATGGTCTTTCCGGTGCCCGGCGGCCCCGTTAACAAAATTCCCTTAAGGGGCCGAATGCCGAGTTCGGCGATGCGTTCTGGGTAGCGTATGAAGTCCAAGGCTTCCCGCAACTCGCTTTTGGCCGTAGTTTGTCCGCCAATATCGTCAAAGGTCGTCGGGACACTCGCCTTCGTTACGACTTGTCTCGCGCCTCGGTTTTGCATCATTCGTTGCCAAGCACCACTATAGTAGAGTACCGCCACGAGGCCCAAAATTAACACGGCTGGCCACACGTTAATCCCATTCCACCATAGAAAAGTCAAAATTGCTAAGAGAGCCCCCAGACCGATTGACTTAAGCATGTTGTCCACCTCCCGTTGTGGCATCGGCCAACGACATCACCAGATAGGTGTGGTAGTGCCCATGCGGTGAGGCAAGGGTAACGTAAACATGATTAGTCCCCAGTTGGACATGCGCAGCAAGATGCGCATGGGATGCCATCCGTTGAATGCTCTCATTCATCGCAACGTATTGGCCTGTCGCGATGCCTTGGGCGACCACGAAGTGTAATTGGTTGGCCACAGCGGTCATGGCATTCGTCGCGTGATTAACGAGGGTGATGTGACCTGGGGCACGACCTAACGAGGTTGTTGCATCGGTGAGCACACTGCGGTAACTTATCATAAGATTGGCGGTCGGAACCAAAGCGACGGAGATAGCATCTTTGGGACCAATGGTTACATGATGTACCCCAGGGACTTTTTCGATCGTGCGCACGAGCGGTGTTCGTATGATAGACGACGTGTAGATCGCTTGGGCTCCACGCAAAATGGCGAAGCTCGCCACAAAACCTATTAAGACGGAGAAGACTTGTTTAACGGTTACTTTCATCATCGTGATACACCCCCTCGCTGCGGCCAATTGTTATGCATAGCGGCACAAGCTATCGGGGAGTATAACATAAGATTATGGCTTGTCGGGATCGCAAAGCTTGTCAGAACTGGGAGGGTGCGGTCATCGCGGCCAATGCTGGTAAAAATATTCAAATCCCGTCCATAGGGTGAGGCCGAGTGCCACGATCCAAAGGATCCAAGGAATGGGTCCCGTGAGAACACTTGAGGATCCTAAGGCAATCATTTGGACGGTCGTTTTCCATTTTGCCGCTTGACTTGCGGGCATATGTTGATCTTTAGGCAACACGGAACGGAGTCCTGTGACGGAGAGTTCCCGGACTAATAGGATGAACAGGACACCTACCGCAAGGCGATGAATGCTAATCAGGGCCAACCCAGTACCTAACACTAAGATTTTATCGGCCAATGGGTCTAGATAAGCTCCAATAGCGGTAGTGCGATGCGTGGTCCGGGCCACAACACCATCAAAATAGTCCGTAAGACCCGCAATCACGAACAAGAGCACCCCCCACCACCGTACGCTTTCGTGGGGGTTCAGCCACAGGAAAAGCACCACCGGAGCCAAAATGACTCGGAGCAATGTTAAAAAATCGGCCGCACTATTTCTGAGGTTCTGCCAATAAGTCGTATTCGCGCACCCCAATCACCCGAACGGGTATGACTTGACCCACCGAGAATTGACCTTGTACGTAAGTCACACCGTCGATACCCGGTGCGTCTGTCGCACCCCGGGCTACGCTAACGGTATCTCCCACTTCCTCAACAATCACCGGCATGACCTTGCCAATGTGGCGTCCTCGGACTGTCCCGACTAATTTGCGTTGTACCAACATGGCTTGACGGCGTCGACGCTCCTTGACGGCATCGGGAATGGGGTCGCCTAATCCCTCAGCGCGGGTGCCTTCTTCGGGCGAATAGGTAAAGATTCCGACGTGGTCAAAGCGCATGGTGCCGATAAAATCCACGAGGGAATCGAATTGCTCTTCTGTTTCGCCAGGGAAGCCGACGATGAATGTCGTGCGTAATGTAATGTCCGGTATTGCGTCACGAATCATGCCCAACACCCGGTCCGTCTTGTCACGGCGAAAGGGGCGACCCATATGCTTTAACAGATCGGGGTCCGCGTGCTGCAGGGGCATGTCCAAGTACGGGGCGATGACGGGCAAATCCCGCATAGCTCTAACCAATTCCGGAGTGATTTGGGTTGGATAGCTGTACATAATTCTTACAAACACCAGGTCTGGAATCTCCTGTAAGGCATAAAGGAGCCGTGGTAATTGCGGTTGGCCATAGAGGTCATGGCCCCAAATCGTGGAGTCTTGCGCAATGAGGATTAGTTCACGTACTCCAGACTGGACCAAACGCTTCGCCTCGGCTACTACATCCCCCAAGGGGCGACTGCGGTATCCCCCACGCATACCGGGAATGGCACAGAACGAACAGGCGTGGTCACAACCTTCGGCAATCTTCAAATATGCCGTGTAGGACGGGGTTGTGAGCCGTCTCGGATTAGGCATTCCGCTCACGGGCATTTCGCCCCAAAAGGAAGGGCGGACACCCTCTAGAGCTCCGTCCACGGCTTCTACGATTCGGTGGAATTCTCCAGTTCCGACCATAGCGTCTACTTCCGGCAGGTCATCCCATAAGTTTTGTTGGTAGCGTTGGGATAAACAACCCGCCATAACTAATGCCCGCAGTTGCCCGCTTTCTCGGTATTGATTCATTTCCAAAATGGTATCAATCGATTCCTGTTTGGCCGCGGTGATAAAGCCGCACGTGTTGACGATCAGGACTTCGGCATCCTGTGCGTCGGGTGTCAATTGATAACCGGCTTGTTCCAACAAGCCTAACATGACTTCGGAATCTACCCGATTTTTAGGACAGCCGAGGCTGACCATTCCCACTCTTGTTGCCATCGTACGTCTTCACCTCGTCGGTAATGATATCGTACACCAGTCGAAATGGGAAGATAGCCCCCTGGCAACCCTGGTAAATTGCGCTACGAGGTGTTCTAGGTTAGGTCACGCGATGCGTATGCATGAAGCAGATGATGGTCGAGCGGCCAACGATCACCCCTGTATCAAAGAACTATATCGCAAGGTTGGATATAACCAACGTGGTTGGTACATACCTAGATCGATTTAGTCAGCGAAGGGAGGATCTCCGTGCGAATTTACACGATTCCGTATGTCTTTGCGCGCCGTGTCGTGGTGGGTATTGTTGTCGTGGGATTGATGCTACTGACGATACAGTGGGTCGGTCCTCTCGCCCATCGCTCGTTGGCCAGAGCGCTCCCGGCACAGGACCAGTACTCCTTGCGAGACATCACGACCACCCATAAAGTAGCCGCGTTAACTTTTGATATTTCTTGGGGAACCGTAATGCCACCCAAAATCTTGAACATTCTCGTGTCCCATCATGTCGCCGCCACCTTTTTTCTCTCTGGCCCCTGGGCCAAGCAAAATCCTGGATTGGTGTCAGAGATGGTGCGTGACGGTTTTGAAGTGGAATCCCACGGCTGGGCGCACGTGAACTACTCCAGTCTTTCCACAGGGGAAATCGTGCGCAACATTGCCCAGACTAACGCAGTGCTCACATCATTGACGGGCCAAAGGCCGACGTTTGTCCGACCTCCCAACGGGGACTTCAATGGGCGTTCGATTCTGGCTGCCCGATCGGTTGGCTATACCACGGTCACCTGGGGCACGGATTCCTTGGATTGGATGAATCCCGGGGTGTCTACCATCGTGTCGCGAGTGACGAGTCGGATTCATCCGGGCGATATCGTTTTGATGCACGCGTCCGATACCTGTAAACAAACCGATCGGGCGTTGCCCACCATTCTCAAGGATCTGACCGCCAAGGGATATCAATTGGTGACGTTAAGGACTTTAATGACCTATGGTCCCCCTAATTACCGTGGATGAGATGGCGGAATCGTTGCCACCATCGGTGCGCCAGAAGCTTTTTCGACACGGTCTGTAGGGTAATCAGCGGTTCGGTTTCGGGGGCCTGGTCGGATGCTGTAACCACTACCCTGCCGATGACCCGATTAGCCTTGACGGGCGCGGTTAAATAGCTAGGGGATGCAAGATGAATGTGAAAGCGATCATTCCCCGAGTAGGTGATCCAAATCGGATGGCGAACCCCGGCCGCCACCAGAGCCGTGTGTCCATGAAGAACCGGGACCATCGTAATTGCGGAGCGTGGGTGGACCGCAATGGCCGTCGTCGAGTGTTGGAATCCCCATCGTAAGAGACGTGTTGCATCATAAAAACGCGCCGAGCTATGCAATACGATGGCAATGAGTTGGCGTCCATTCACGGTAGCAGACGCCGCTAGACATTTTCCGGCAGCATTCGTGGTGCCGGTCTTGATGCCATCAGCGGCCGGAAAGCTATAGAGTAGTTGGTTGGTATTGCTAACGGTCCGTTGATGTCGAGAACGCTGTTCAATCACAATGTCCTCTTTGGTTCCTACCAATTTTCGGAAGGTGGGCAAATCTAATGCCTTGCGAGCAATGAGTGAGAGATCGTAAGCGGACGAGTAGTGACCCGGTGCTGTCAGCCCGTTTGGATTCTCAAAGGACGTGTTAAAGGCCCCCACTTGCTGGGCCTTGATATTCATCTCCGCGACAAAACGCGCGACACTACCGGCGTCTGCCTCCGCTAAAGCTACCGCCGCATCATTTCCCGACCGCAGTAAGAGACCACGTAAGAGATCCATGACGGTATACCGTTGCCGGGCCCTAATGTGCATGGACGATCCAATCGTGGATGCTGCTTTTGGCGACACGGTTACGATGCGGTCTAGGTGCCCTTGCTCTATGACCAAAAGCGCGGTCATCATTTTGGTGATACTTGCCGGATCTTTTTGCGTAAATCCGTTTTTTTCATAGAGAATAGCTCCGGTGCGAGCATCCACTAAGATGGCCGCGTGGGCACTCACATGAGGGGGCGGAGACGTTGTCATGGGGTGCAGAGAGCCAACGCTAAGAATGCCACTGGTGAGTAGAGTTAACGGCAAACGAAATCCAAACACGATGGCCGCGCCTCGCTTTCGGGTTCAGGTCTCACCCGATCATCATGCCCGTAACCCTACATCATCATGCGGAGTTAAAATCTACGGAGC
The DNA here is from genome assembly GCA_021795465.1 of Bacillota bacterium. Lineage (GTDB taxonomy): Bacteria > Bacillota > Sulfobacillia > Sulfobacillales > Sulfobacillaceae > JAKADJ01. Next base: position 5,605 of record JAJYPK010000019.1, on the reverse strand, counting down.
GCTCGTTTTCACAAAGTCCAATTGCCAGAGCACCGGCGTGTTGGGAAGAGATACCGTATGTCGATTCAACGTCAGCGAAAACGCATGGGTCCCGAAGATAAGCTTTAAGGAAGCCGTCGCTTGTAACGGTAGAGTTTGGCCGGCTTGGTAGACGTGCCCAATCTGAGCTGCGCCATCAATGCTATAGCCCATCCAGCACGGTCCGGTAAAATGAATCGAGGCGACCAAGGGTGCCTGTGTCACATCGTACGTGGCAACGGTGATCCGGCCTTGAGTTGTCGTCGAGGCGGGACTCAATGGAGCGCTTGAATGGGGAGCTTTATGGTGCTGATGCTTGTGGGTCGGCGATGTCGTCGTTTTTTTGGATGTGGTAGGAGATTTTCTGGTCGTGGGCACCGGTGCGGTTGCTGGATGTCCGGGACTATTAAGCAAATACCAACCGCCCACGAATAAGAGCGCCATCACCACTAATAAAGTTACAATGGTACGGGTGCCAATCGGTGGCGGAGGCGTACTCGGACGCGATACCGCTTGACGTCGATTTCGTGCGTGCTTTGGGTTTCGCGTGTTTGTCGTAGATTGGTTTGGTCCGGTGAAAATGCCGGTCCGTTTCGGTATCTCATAGTTCGTCACGGGGATTGATGTTGAGCCTAACTGGTGGCGCCGCACGTCCACCAAACGATCCCCGTCAAGGTCCAAAAGACGGCCATAGTTGCGTAAAAAGCCTTGACCATACACCTCCCCGGGCAAGTCTTGCCATCGGTTTTGTTCCAGTGCCAAGAGATACTCGCGGCGAATTTTGAGGTCCTGGCTGGCCTCGTCGAGCGATATGCGCCGATGAATTCTAGCCTCGTGAAGGACATGCCCAAGGTCAATGGATTCAGGCACTATAGTGTCATCGGATGGTGCCATCGAATGTTCTCCTCCCCCATTTCGCGTTATGGCCAAACTCGGTTCAAGGTCCGTGCAAATGGCGTCGTTTCTCGAACGTGCTCGAGCCCGGCAACCCAGGCTACGACGCGCTCAAGACCCATTCCAAAGCCACTATGGGGTACCGAACCGTATCGACGTAGGTCAAGATACCACGAATAGACCACGTCGGGTAATCGATGTTGTTGTAGGCGTTGTTGTAGGAGTTCGGGATCGTGAATGCGCTGACTTCCGCCTACGATTTCTCCATAGCCCTCGGGTGCCAAAAGGTCCGCTGCCAGCACGACTTCCGGTCGATGCGGATCCGGTTGCATATAAAAGGCCTTCAATGCCGTAGGATAATGGGTTACGAAGACCGGGCGATCAAATTGCTCTGCCAGGGCGGTCTCATGAGGAGCCCCAAGATCCTCGCCCCACTCTACGGGAAGGTTTAGGGTGGCGAGCCGTGCCAATGCTTCATCATACGTAATGCGCGGAAACGGTGCTTTGACGCGCTCTAGAGGACTGAGGTCGCGGCCGAGGACCAGAAGATCCGGTGCACAGTCCTCGAGAGCTCCCGACACAATAGATTCAAGTAACTGTTCTTGCCATCGAAGACTTTCCTCAAATTCGACAAACGCCATCTCCGGCTCCAGCATCCAAAACTCAGTAAGGTGTCGCCGTGTCTTCGATTTTTCGGCTCGAAAGGTCGGACCGAACGAGTACACTTTGCCGAGGGCCATGGCCAAGGCTTCCATGTAAAGTTGACCCGACTGGGATAAAAAGGCCGGCTCGCCAAAATAGTCGATACCGAACAAGGTGGTGCTGCCTTCAGCAGCGGCGGGGGTGATGATCGGGGGATCGGCAACGGTAAACCCATGTTCATCCAAAAATCCGCGTGCTCGGCGGATAATCGCGGCGCGTATTCGTAAAATGGCGGATTGACGGGGACTTCGGACCCATAGATGCCGATGAGCCATGAGAAAATCCGTTCCATGTTCTTTGGGGGTAATCGGATAGTCGGGGCTCTCGCCGATAATCTCAAGGTGACGGACAGCGATCTCGACCCCTAGTGGTGAGCGGACATCTTTCCGAACCTCGCCATTAATAGTCACGGCGGTTTCTGTCGCTAACGGTTCTTGAACTTGGTCGTGCTTATACACGCATTGGACAACTCCCGTGCCATCACGCACCACAATGAAGTGAATCTTCCCGGATGATCGAAAGTGGGTCACCCAACCTCGCACGGTCAACTGGTGTCCAACGTGATGGGGAAGATCGATCACGCGCGTGTTCATCATCAGATTCCCTCCGACGACATGTTGCGAAAGATGACCAACCGTTGCACCTGATTGGTCCCTTCGTAGATTTGAGTAATTTTAGCGTCACGCATCATCCGCTCAGCGGGATAGTCTTGTACGTATCCGTAACCGCCGAGGAGTTGGACGGCATCTGTGGTCACCCGCATTGCGGTGTCAGAGCACATCAGTTTGGCCATGGCGGAATATCTGGTGACTTCTTGGGAAGATTGAGCGGCAAACCCTGCCGTCTCGACAACCTCTGCCGCCTTATAGAGCAATTGACGGCTGGCTTCAATTTGGGTCTGCATATCCGCCAACATGAATTGAATGGCTTCGAATTCAGAGAGGTTCTGGCCGAATTGCTTTCGGGTTTGGACATGGGCTCGGCCGACATCCAAAGCCCCTTGCGCAATGCCTAAGGCTTGTGCAGCGATCCCGGGTCTGGTCCGATCGAGGGTCCTCATTGCAATCTTGAAGCCATCCCCTTCTTCACCTAAGCGACGATCTTGGTGGACGACCACATCATCAAAATTTAACATGGCGGTTTGTGAGCCTCGAATTCCCATTTTTTTCTCAATGCGGCCGACGCTGACCCCAGACTGGTCCCCGTCCACCACAAACGCGGAGATACCTCGAATACCCTTCTCGGGTGCGGTAGAGGCAAAGACGACAATCGTTTTCGCGATTCCTCCATTGGTGATGAAGACCTTGGTTCCATTAATTCGATAATGGTCGCCGTCTCGCACTGCTCGGGTCTTGGTACCCCCAGCATCCGAGCCAGCCTCAGGCTCCGTTAAAGCAAAAGCCGAAAGATGTTCGCCTGAAGCTACGACGGGAATGAATCGGGCTTTTTGTTCCGGGGTTCCAGCGACCAATATGGGCATCGCGCCTAGATGCTGGGCGGCAATGATGAGGCTCGAGGTTGCGCACACGCGAGCCACTTCTTCGACCGCTAAACAAAAGGTAAGAAGGTCTGCGCCGCCCCCCCCTACCGACTCCGGCATTCCAACGCCGATCAGGCCATTGTCTCGAAAGAGCTCCACCATGTCCCATGGGAATTCCCCGGTGGCGTCGATTTCCGCGGCACGCGGTGCCACCTTTTCTTGGGCGAGTCGTCTTACCGTGTTCTGAAACATTCGCTGTTCATCTGTGAGTCCATAGCTCATAAAGTGATTCTGCCTCCCATCGTGCCGGATCATCGCGGCACCCACTTTTTTTCATTGTCGTCTTATATTAGCATGACAGAGCCTTGCCGAGAATTCATGGGCGTAATTGCAAACTCGAAGAATGTTCCGACTTGACAAAAAAATATAAGGAATTGACCCGTGAGGTAGTTGGACTCTGAGGCAGAGTTCGCTAAAATACAGTTAACGCCGCTATGGGGATGGCTCACCAGGGGGTGTCGCAAGACGATTAGGCGTGCCAACAATGACACATCGCACCAGGCCTTACTAACTTAGGTGAATCAGGTGATATGCCACTGACTAAGAATGACTAAGGAGGGTTTCTATGTCAACGCATCGGGATGTCGTCACGCTACCGATTTTGCCGTGGTCTGGGGTCTTATTTCCCGGTACACGGATGAGCCTCAGCGTACCTGAGCCGCGCCACCGAGCTATGATTATGGAAGCCTCACAAAGGGATACGGGGTTCGTCTTAAGTCTTAGCCGTCACGCCAACGGGACGGAGTTGAGTAGCTGGTCCGAGCCACAGTCAATTGGGACGGTGGCGCGAGTGCTGAGCACCACGGATTCTGCCAATCGGCTCTATGTAGAGCTGGTCGGGGTTAGTCGAGTCAGTCTTCTCTCGTTTCGCTTGGTCCAGGAAACGTTGGTGGGACAGTTTCGCTTTATGCCCGATACGGAAGAAACCGTTCCAGGACCATTGATCGACGAAGCGCACGCGCTAGGCTCCGAAATTTGGGGGTTAGGACGGGCATTGGATACCCACCCGGTGATTCCAAAGATGCCCGAGATGCTGTCTTACTGGATCGCGGCGACTGTACGGGCGCCCATTGCTACGCAACAGGAACTGTTGGAGATTCGTAGCACGCGGGGACGATTGGCTAAGGAAATTGCCATCCTCCGAAATCAGATGGATCGGATTCGGGCGGAGCATAGCGGCTAGATAGATGAGTCTTGGTTCATTCGACCTATTGGTGTATTGGCCAAAAAGAGACGGTCTAGGGAGGCCCGTGTATGAGCCTATCGAGTCCATATCCAGTAGACACAACTGATCGACGGTTAGTAGAAATCCTTATTGATAACGCACGGACGCCCTTGGAAGAATTGGCTAACGAATTGGACCTGCCGACAGAGGCGATTACTGACCGGATTTTCCAATTAGAGGCGATCGGGATCATTAAATGTTACCGCGCCGTAGTCGATCCCTATCTCTATACCCTATATTTTTACGAAAATGGTCCTATGGGTCTGAACGCCACGGCAAAATCCCGGCGCCCTAAGCGTTAGTTTGTGAGCCTTTCAAGGGACTGTTAAGGCTTGTGTGAACCCATTCTTCTACCAAGGGCATGACATGCTCAGTTATGAGCCATGCCCAGTAGCGCCAATTCTTCGTTTCCCTAACAATAGTGCGTAACGGGTCTAAGATCTCTATCCCCCGAGAGCCTGAAGTTGCGGACCATTGGATACTTACATAACCGGGGTGTTCGCCCTGGGGCCAAAAGACCATTACTTCCGGGCCGGAACGGTGGGTGTACACAGAGGTGCCGGGTTGCGAGTGAATCGGGTTCCGATGCCATATCGACCGGTCAAAACGAAGCCGCGCGGGCAGCGCCTCGTCGACTCCCAACTGAGGCCAGGGGTGCGAAGCCAAAAACGTTGCTAATCGATCGAGCCTTTGATAGTTTCGTGCTCTTTGTACGGTTTGGTGCCATGATCGGCTTATCGGAGACTTTTTTACGGGATACCACCGAAAAATGGGCAGAACGTGCCTTTCCTGGCGGAACGCTCGGTGCGAGGCTTCATGACCTGACACAAAATCCAAAAGTCGGTAATGGGCCTCCAGCCGACTGGTTTGTCCCCATCGGCTTAAGACGAGCGTGTTCGCGAATTGGCTGTTCCAACGCGGGATCTCCCATGTCATGTGGGCTTTCAAACCGGCCAGGCCAGGCCTGAGGGATGGCCATCCTGCAAGATGCGGATCTACGATGTGAAGGGTGACCTCTTGTAAACGGATGGGTAATCCTAACAGTCGCTCGGATTTGGGTATCGTTTCTTGGTGCCAGCGAACCCGCACGCGTCGAGCCCCGAGTCGTGCCACCAGACTCGAAAAGAGATCCTCCAGGATGAATTCAAAGCCCCGATGGGCAGCCAACTGCCACTCCTCCCACGACGGTTGCGGGGTGGTTTGCGACCAGTGCCCCCAGGAAAACC
>JAJYPK010000018.1 GCA_021795465.1 Bacillota bacterium | reverse complement strand
CACGAAGGGGATTAGACTGCCCGCAATAGGAATCCGGATCCCATCGAGGGTTCCTAGACCGAACGCTACGGCGAACCACACCCATTTGCCCGCTTCATACGAAGGGTCCCACCAGGCGACGCTGAGAATCAGCGCACTTAAAAACAAGCCACTGACCACGCTGATACGTCGACGGTCGTGCCGATCCGCGACCACCCCGCCCCACAATAACAAAGCCCCGCGGGTGATGGCCCAAACCGCTAAGGTGAGCCCCAAGAAGCCGCTGCCATACGTGCGCACTAAGAACCAACTGAGGCCGATTAACACAATCTGATCGCCAGCGGAATTCAACCCTTGGGCACCCACAATAGTCCACGCGGTGCCGTTCATGCGTCTACCCCACACCTTCGCCCCGTTGACTCGAATTCTCCCTACCCGCGACGTGTACCGTGTTTTCTGTCGGATCCTATGGGTGCGTCGCAGTCTCGTGCCATCGGTCGAGGGATCACCTTATACATCATTGCCGTCGTCTCCTTGTTGCATCCCTTTGTACTACTTTACCATTGTACCGCCCCGACATTTCAACTACGATTGAAGCATGGATGGAGACGTCGATGTGTCGCTCGTGGCGTCGTTGCTCGCCGACCGAACGCGGGCGGTATTCGTGGATGCCATGATGATAGAACGCCATACGCTAACAGCGAGCGAACTCGCGCAGATCGCACGGGTAACCCCTTCGGCAGCCAGCACGACCGATTCGGTCATTACGAGAATCGGAGCAATCCCGAGCGCCGCGGCTGGCTTACCGTGGCGACTGGGACGGATTATGCAGCCACCCCCACCGGAGAAACAGTACTGGGTGCGTGGGGGCTGGACATGACCGGGCTCCACCAACAACGCCGGCAGTTTGCGACCGCCTGCCTCGATTGGAATCAACGGCAATACCATATCGAAGGAGCTCTGGACGCGGAATCTCGATTACGGACCTAGGCTGGGCATTTTTGGAACGTGAACTGCATATCCTTCGCGAATAACATAAGCCGAGGCGGGATCCCCAATGGTGATTCGAAGCGGGACCGGGAACAAGTACCCCAGGTGTCACGGTACGATTAGCCCGTGGATTATGTGATCCCCTAAACCACGCGTTATAGCCGTTAACGTCTAAGTCTTATTCCAATTTTTCGTTCGGATGCAAAAAACTGTCACGCGCTTTAGCCTCAACAATTTGCCAGGGTAGCCGAGCCCACACTGATGGTGTTCACGGGTAAAAACCCACCTGACCGGTTGTTCCGGGCTTCTTCAGTTGGGCATCCCATCGGACCAGAAATTGATATAAGTGGTCCACATAGGCAATCGGCTGCACCTTATAGGCCTGAATATGCTGCGCCCACGGCACCGTCCAGAGCGTAATTTCCGGGTCCGAGGCTCTCATGCGTCGATATAACGCCACGCTATTGTGTGGGGGGATGATCGTGTCGCGATCACCCGCGATGAGGAGGATGGGTCGTTTCCCCAACTTCTTCGCCAAACTTAAGGGACTGGCACCATCTAACTGCACCCCAGTCATCCGGGGCAACATCCACAGCACGATGGGCGTAAAAGGATAGTGCGGCAAATGCGTCCACACCGATAGGTGGGTATTAAGATACTGAGAGAGGTCGGCAAACGGGCTATCCGCGATGACCCCCGCCACCTCGGGATCGTCCGCCGCCGCCATCAGGGCGGTCGAAGCCCCCATCGAATAACCGAGGATCACAATCGTGGATTGTGGCGCCCACTTTGTGGAGACCGCTTGGGTGGCAGCCAGGATATCCCGCTGCTCGAAGACGCCGACTGAAGTCAAATGCCCATCGGAATCCCCGGACCCGCGAAAGTCGAACATCAAGACGTTGGCTCCCATCTCATGAAGGGCACGTGCCACCGCCAATTGGGGTACCGAGTGCCCCACCCGATTATTGCGATAGCCATGGGTCATAATCACCGTGAGGCGACTACCGGACACCCCAATCCACCATCCTTTAAGGCTTAACGAATCGGCTGGAACTGTGAAGGCCACATTCCGAAAACCCATTCCCCACCATGCGGGATTGCTCGACAACGGTAGATGATCGGGATGGGCTAGCTTAAATCCCACCCAATAACTGAGACCCATGAAAGTGCCCACCACGATAAGGAAGACCATTCCCCCCATGACCATTATGCGTTTTATGCGGTGTCGCGCCCATTGTGTGCGGGTATTCATAGCGGATAGCATACCCCATCCCCATAACGGGCACTCTGAGGTTCATGGGAAGGAGGTCACCCACCTATGTTCTGGACCGCGTTATTCGGCACCTTGCTCGCCTTAGGCATCGTGATTTTGGTTTTAGTCTGGTTGTTGCCCACCATTGCTCGCCGCATGCTTTGGGCGTTATTGACACGGCCTATGAGTGACACCTTAGCCGAACTTTATGTTTCATTAAAATCGACTCCCCTGATGGACTTTCTCTATTCATCACTGCGGGCGCAAAGTGGAGAAGTGGTCATCCGCCCCATGGGTTCCGCCAAACCGGTCCATGGATTTGATGATCTGGCCTTAGTATCGGGTCAACTCTCACGCCACCCGGTGCTGGAATCGGAAGCAGTGAGTTTGGAAACGGTCCTCGGCAGGCATTGCCCATCTCCTCTAAAGTTCTCGATGCCTCTGTTCATTTCCGGGATGGCTTACGGACTCGCACTCAACCACGCATCGCGAATTGCCCTGGCCGAAGCCTCTGGGCGGACGGAGATCCCCCTCAATTCCGGTCAAGGTCCATTCTTAGCGGCTGAGCGGGAACGGGCGTTTCGCTATATTCTCCAGTTTGGTCGCTGGACCTGGAACCGGGAGCCCGAAATCTTAAAACAGGCTGACATGATTGAAGTCCAAGTCGGTCAAGGAGCCATGCCCGGCAACGCAGTACTCTCAACACCCACTGAAATCGGACCCGAAATACGGAACTTGATGCATCTTAAAGAGGGTCAATCTCCCACCATTCATGCCGATTTATTTTTGGAAGATCCTCGGCATCCGACCCCCTTGTCCGAAGTCGTCGCGTATCTGCGTTCCGTCACCGACGGGATCCCGATAGCACTTAAAATGGGTGCGGGTGGCCGTCTCGAAGAAGATCTCGCGGTCGCCCTAAAAGCTAAGGTGGATGTGATCGTCATCGACGGAACCGAAGGTGCCACGGGTAACGCGCCCATCACGCTATCGGATCATTTTGGTATCCCGTCTCTATATGCCTTGGTCCGAGCCCGTCGTTACCTCGATCAACACGATCCCGATCATCGCATCGATCTGGTCATCTCGGGAGGGTTTCGGGAACCCGGCGACTTCCTCAAGGCCTATGCGTTAGGAGCCCGGGCCGTGGGTCTCGGTACCATCGTGATGTTTGCCTTGGCCCATAGAGAAATTACCCGGACCGTCCCGACGCTACCTCCAACCGATTTAGTGTTCTATCGGGCCAACCCACATGTCCCGCTCGATTCCACGCTGGCCGCCAAAGGCGTCGTCAACTTTCTCACCAGTTGCCGTAAAGAGATGGAAATCGCCATTCGTACCATGGGATATACCAAGGTCTCCGACCTTAAACCATCCGACCTATCGGCCTTAGACCCTGAAATTGCGCGGATTACCGGCGTACATTATGCCGGCGATTTCCGTAATTAGGAGGTTTCGGTTTGGATTATCGCCATCGCGTCGACCAACAATTCGCAAAATCTGGGGAAATTCTGATCAAAGGGGAGGTGCCCTACCTGAGGCATGGTCAAAATGGGAAAGTGCACACCCACCACGTCGCGGACGGCCGCATAGGAAAACACCGGGTCCCGCTCGCCATGAATCAAGACAACGGGACGCCCACTTCGGACGACGCCCCTAAAAAAGGCCGCATCCTCATAAAACTGACCCATTCGCGCCATTTCGATGGCTTTGCGCCAACCGTACCGGAGACGCCAACGGTCTTCCGCTGTCAGTTGCAGAGAATCCATGCCGAGAGCAGTAACCATCCGATCTCCAAAATATGACAATCCCGTAACCCATATTCCGATGCGATTGAGGCAAATATATCGTGAGGGCACGAAGACGTTGGACGGGGGCACCAGGCCGGCACTAGAAACCAGGACGGCTCCCCTAACCTGCTGGGGATGGTGGGCGACCACCTCACCCGCCACCATCCCCCCGAATGAGTGGCCCAAGAGCACCACCGAATCTAGCCCTAAGGCGACAATAAAGGCATGTACCGCCTCGACATAGTCGGAGAGCGTATGGCGTTGCCTTAAATGTCCTGAGGCACCAAATCCAGGCATGTCTAACGCATACACCGAACCCGGAAACGGCCACGCATCCATTAGGGGTTGATACGCCAGGCGCGACGATCCCATGCCATGAAGGAGGATAACCGGCGGATTGGCATCCGGGGAGAGACAGACGCTATAGGCAAGACGAACAAGCTCTCCGTGGACCCGCACCGCCATCTTATGCATTCGATGCCGAGAATTTTTCATGTGTTCACCACCAGAATTGTTGGCTATTTCCGGTTGCCGAAGACACCTCATACAGGGCATGTTTTCGCACACTCATCCGGGCAGCCTCCCACATCCCCCGACGATTAGTGTGTCCGGTCGCTTCTAACTTCAAACGGCCCTGGGCGATCACCCGATAAAGCCGCACCGCCGTATCGATCATCGGGTTGCCCCCACCCGCCCGAACTACCGAAACCAAGACTTTATGGGAGGATACCGGAGCTGCCGCCAACGACTCGGATCCGCCTCCTGTCTGAAATGACCATTGCAGGTCAATAGGCTTAAGCGCCCCACTGTTAAACACGGCATTCCCTTGGACACTCACCGTATACACCGTGTTGGGAAATAGCGGACGCTTTGGCACCATCCCAATTTGGTTATCGGACATGGAGTTGACACCGGGTGGCACCGGATACGCGGGCACAGTTTGATGTCCCAAAAAAAGCCCAAAGCGTACGGCCTTTAAGTGTTGGATGGTAGGAAAGTCCACGGTTAGCGGGTACCCATAGCGCAGCCCAAACCCGTGAGGCACGGGGTTTGGGCTTTCCAGATCCACCCAGCTTATGGGTACCCCGCTCTGTCCGGGGCGAGGATATGCAATCGCCAAGGGAAGCTCGGGATTGTACCCAAACCCGAGGTCCATGACGACAGCTCCCGTCTTCCCCACGCTGGTGCCTTCTCCACTCGCCAAGAGGTTCCCCGATAACAACGACAACCGATGGAAAACGGTATCGATCAGGTCTTGGACGACTTGCACGGGAGGAATGGGTGAGGCCCATTCAATTCCCACCTCGCCGTCCAACACACTCCTCCAGCCGAACCGCAAGTCACGGGCCCAGGGTGTTCGCCCACTAAATCCTTTACGCCCCTGGGTTTCCATATGAAATGATGGTGCGCTATACCCGTTGACTTTTAGATAGCCAGCGTGGGTCTCGGCTGCATCCGCCAAGGACGTGCTCCAGGTCACCGGTGGTTCCTCCAGAACCGACCGGTAGGCATTTATGGTGTCAAGGCTGATTCGATCGTTGGTGGTCTCCTGCACCGAGACCCAGGGAGTCTTGGGTTTTAGGATTGTCAGCGTCCAACTCGACTGGGTTTGTTTAAAGAGAGGGGTGTGAAAAGTGACGTGGTAGGTTCCGGGACTCAGCCGCGGGATGCTCCAACCCACGAATCCTGTTGACGAAAAATGCACAGCAAGACCTCGGATGGTTCCACCAGGTCCTGTCACCGACAAGGAAAACCGATCCGCTCGAAGATTTGTGGGAGCATCTCCGACAAACTGAACCCCCAAGATTCTCGGAGACCGCCAAGCCGTGTAGGAAGTGGGGATGATGGGGCTTATCTGGTTTCCCGATTCATATCCGAAGTTCTGTAGGGTGGAATAAGGGCCAAACAACGACGGCACTAGATGTATCGGCCAGTACCCAGAAATAGGGGCGGTGAGGGTGTTCGGGGCGATCCCCGAGGCGAGTCCCATAAAGGCCAAGATGAGTGGAAAAGCCCATGCGAGATGGGCCAAGATTTGCCTCTTTCGTGGTTTGGCCCAAAGCGTTATGCAACTCACCTCCCGGAGCTGTCTTCCCCATCTCCGCATGGGAAATCCCCGTCGCTTGTTCAAACACGTATGTATCATTATGACAAAATATTCGTGCCAGGCAAGCACTCTACGGACCCATATTGGCTAATCCGTAGAGAGGTGTTCCATCCTCGTCGGATTAGACGGCTTGATCCACGATTCGTTTAATGGAAACTTCTACTTCGTTCGCGATCTTGAGGATTTCGGGTTCTGCGAAAAATTGTTTCATCATGGCAGGATCCAGCGCCGATACATAGGTCTGTCCATCTCTTTGGTACACATTAATCTTGCAGGGCAACAAAAGACTAATGTCGACGTTAGCCTCTAACACGACCGCCGCGGACGGGGCGTGACAGACCTCTAAAATGCGAGTCGGTTCACAATCAAATCCTTTGCTGTTTAAAATCCCCGCAATATCGAGTTGGTTCAACACCTTAAAGCCGTTCGATTCGACCGACGTCCCCAAGTCTGCTACGGCCTGGTCCACACTCTTCTTCGTGGCTTTCGTATATCCTAACACGTTAAACATCCCCTCGCTTTCTTCTGGTTACAGTCTGCCCGTTTCATGAAGACTCTGGAGCACGCTGCGAATTTCTTCATTGCTGAGCCCGGTCGCATCGCGTCGCAACGTGTCGGCTAGTCCGCACGCGGCAATGACCCGAGAGACTTTACCTAGTGCCCCCGACATCGCCGCCAACTGGGTCAAGACCGCTTTACAATCTTCTCCGCGGTCCAACATGGCTTGAATCCCCCGGGCTTGGCCCTCAATACGGCGCATCCGATGTTTGAGTTCCGCGATGTCCCAAAACTGGCTTATCACGGGCTCACTCGGTTCATTATCGCCAATAATAATAATCTCCCCCTATGGCTATCCTGAAGATAGTCTGCCGAGATGCCCGCACCGACATACCGTTGACATTCCGACGCCTAAGACTCATTATATACCCCATGGGGTATGATTGAAAGGAGCTATTACAGATGATTTTCATACCGATATGGGATGGTTCTCACGGCTGTGCCTCGTTTATCGTCGGAGACGATGCGGACGGCCGCGCGATTGTCGTAGATCCACTCGCGGCGATTGGTGCCGATACCTATATTTTATCCGCGGCAGAAGTGGGCCTCAAGATTGTTGGTGTGATCGAGACCCATGTCCACGCGGATCATCACTCGATTGCCCGAGAGCTTGCCCAGAAAACCGATCTCCTTGTCTCTATGGGCCATAAGGCCCCCCTAAGAGACGCCTTTAATCCCCTGCATGACGGGGACCAATTTGACCTCGGCGGAGTCCAGGTGACGGTCTGGGAAACCCCAGGCCATACCCCTGACAGCATATCGCTGGTGGTGACAGATAAAACGCGGAGTTCAGATCCATGGTTGGTCCTCAGTGGAGACTCGCTCTTTGTGGGGGATGTGGGCCGCCCGGATCTGGTGGACCCGACTCCCGAGTCGACTGAGCGGGCCGCGTTAGATCAATTTCATTCGGTACACGATAAAATTCTTAGCTTGCCGGACACCACAGAGCTCTATCCCGCCCATTACGGGGCGTCGGCCTGTGGCGGATTGTTTTTAAGTCCCAAACCCATCTCTACGGTGGGCTATGAACGGCGATGGAATCGATTCGCCCAGATTACGGACCCTCAGGCGTTCGTTACGGAGGTGCTTAGCCTCTTAAAACCACCACCCGTTGACGCATCCCTCATTCGAGACCACAATCTCGGGAGTCAGCAATCTCACTAGAAAGGCAGGAATTTCATGTCTACCTCACTCACTGCACAAGATTTTTTTCAACAAGTTCAAGATGGCAGCGCGTTACTACTCGATGTGAGCCCGGCTCATGCGTATTCGAAGGCACATCCTGCGGGAAGCTATAACGTGCCGTTCCATCGACGGGGATGGGGACAAGAAATTAAGCGCGCACTCAATGGTCAGACCCCTCCCCTTGGCGTGTTTGCAGATAATACCGTGATTGCCGAAGCAGCCAAGGAGAGCCTCACCGCTGCAGGATTGTCGGTGCCGTTTACCTTCGATCGGGGCGTCAAGGGCTGGGACCAGGAGGGCTTACCGGTAGAGAGCGTGAAGGATCTCACCGTTGACGAATTAGCAAGAAATCTTGACAATTATGTGGTCGTCGATGTGCGAGAACCGTATGAGCTACGATCCGGCATCGTACCCGGCGCGATCAATATTCCCATCGGGCAATTGCAAGGTCGGGCCAGCGAACTCGACCGCTCCAAGCCACACGCGATCATCTGTGCTTCGGGCAACCGTAGTGCATCTGCTGCATCATGGTTGTCGCAACAAGGACTTGAGGTGGCCAACGTGGTTGGAGGTATGTCGCTCTGGATGGGCGGCCGCCATCCTGTGGAGCGCGTCTAACCGGACCACCGATCATAACATATTGCGGGAGGTGTAAATGATGGCCTTATTAGACAGCCAAATCACGGCGCAGGTCACCGAATTTTTCCAAGGCCTGCAAGATCCGGTAACCCTACAATGGTATCGAGGACCCGATGCGGACACCGCGACAACCTTTAAGGATCTTGTCAACGAAGTCGCCGATTTGTCGGATCTCATCATGATTCAAGAGGGATCGCAAGAACCCGAACTCGAACCCGGCCATGGGGGAACCGAAACGGTGACAGGGCCCATCGCGGAGCTCTTAGACAAAGATGGCAACCGCACCGGCATTCGATTCGTCGGAATTCCGAGTGGTCATGAGTTTGGCACCCTGTTAGAAGGGATTAAATCGGTGTCAACCCACACGTCAGGTCTTTCTAAAGCAGCCGAGGCGTCACTGGCCGGGATTCAAAAACCAGTGCACATTCAGGTGTTTACGACCCCTACGTGACCATACTGTCCCCGGGCTGTACGCCTGGCACACAGCATGGCACTAGCGTCACCCCATATCATTGCAGATATGGTCGACGCGGGAGAGTTTCCCGACCTATCCAATAAATACAGCGTCTACGGCGTGCCAAAATCCATGGTCAATGGAACCTTGGAAGTCACGGGAGCTGTACCCGAAGCGCAATTACTGAAGCTTGTTATGGACTCACAAAACCCATAAAGACGACCGCACACGAGAAGACGCACTCCAAGATTGGGGTGCGTCCTCTCTCTTTGATCGAAGGCAAGCCCATGGGTGTTTCTAGCTCTTAGGCAACGCCTCCATAGAGTCGATGTAATGCCCGCTCGACATACGTCCGAATGAGTTGGGAGTGATACGGAACGTCCGCATCGTCGCTCAACTGGGCTTCCGTAATGGCTACCTCGGCCGCCTGCCGCAGCGTCTCTGGAGACAGTTCTTTCTCGTTCAACGTGCTTTCTGTGGCATAGGCTCTGTAGGCTTTCGACCCCATACCCCCCACCACCACCCGCACATTCGACAAGTGTCCGGGGGTTGGCACATTGGCCGTGATCGCCACACCGACAATCGGATACCCAGAGGCCGGATGCGGCCGTTTGAGATACACGCTCTGTTGTGGTCCCGATGGGATCGGAAATTCGACGGCGGACAATATTTCGGTGGGTTCCAACACGGTCAAGAACGGTGCCACGATGAACTCGTCTAGTGTCATCCGACGCTCTCCCCGCGGCCCTACCACGATCAGACGCCCGTCTAGTGCTAACACCGCAGCCGGGATATCCGCTTGAGGATCCGCATGGCAAAGGCTCCCCCCAATAGTTCCCCGGTTACGCACCTGCATGTCCGCCACGGTGGCGGCAACCTGACTGAGTAAGGGAAGCGCCTCTGCCACTGTTGGGTCTCGGGTAAGATCGACGTAGCGGCTCAAAGCCCCTATCCGAATCCAGCCCGGTTCCATCGTCACTCCCTTTAATTCTGATACCCCTTGGACATCCAAGAGGACGGTGGGCGTCGCCAGTTTGAGCTTCATCAGTGGTAGGAGGCTATGACCCCCAGCCAAGATCTTCACTTCGCGGTCCCCGTCACGTGTCAACCATTCTAGCGCATCATCGATGTCATGTGCACGATGGTATTCGAATGGTGCTGTCCGCATTTATATCCCCCCTCGTTCTTGGATCGCAGTCCACACCTTCTTCGAAGTGAGTGGCATGTTCAGATCGCGGATGCCAAAAGGTGCTAAGGCGTCCAATACCGCGTTGACAACCGCCGGGGTCGAAGCAATGGCTCCGGTTTCCCCGACTCCCTTGACACCCAGCGGGTTATGCGGAGATGGGGTTACGGTATGATCCGTCTCGAATCGCGGAAAGAACCTGGCCTTGGGCATCGCATAGTCCAAGAAGGATCCGGTGACCAACTGCCCTTGATCATCAAATTCGGCGCCTTCATATAGAGCCTGCCCAATGCCTTGTACCAGCCCTCCATGAATCTGCCCCTCGACAATCATGGGATTGATGATGTTTCCCACATCATCCACCGCAATATAGCGCATCAGTTCTACATCCCCGGTCGTTGCGTCCACCGAAACAATCGCCACGTGGGCCCCAAACGGGTACGTAAAGTTCTTGGGATTATAAAATGCCGTCTCCTCCAACGCCGGCTCTACACCCTCTGGCAGACTCCAAGCCAGATAGGCATCAAGCGCAACGTTAGCAAAGCTCATTCCGCGGTCCGGTACGCCTGCGACGCGAAACTGACCCGCCTCGAAAGTGACGTCTAATTCACTCACTTCCAGCTTATGAGCCGCAATTTTAGTGGCTTTCGCAATGATTTTTTGGGTCGCGTTATGGAGTGCCGCCCCACCTACCACCGTGCTGCGCGATCCATAGGTGCCCCAGCCCATCGCGATTCTGGCGGTGTCTCCATGAACCACTTCAATGTCTTCGACCGGAATCCCTAGTTCGTGGGAAACAATTTGAGCAAACGTGGTTTCTTCGCCTTGTCCGTGAGGCGACGCTCCGGTAAAGACCGTCACTTTCCCCGTCGGATGGACACGGACCGTCGCACTTTCCCAAAGCCCCCCTTGAAAGCCCACGGCACCCGCAACTTCTGATGGGCCGAGACCGCACATTTCGACGTACGTACTAAACCCAATCCCAATGTACTTGCCTTGTTTTCGCAAGGCTTCCTGTTCCCGCCGAAATTGCGGGTAGTCCACCAGTTGCAGCGCTTTGTCTAACGTGCCCTGGTAATTCCCACTGTCGTATTCCAACCCCATGGGGTTGGTATAGGGAAAACTTTCTTTGGGGATCAGATTCCTCCGACGCACTTGGACGGGATCCATCGCTAGTTTACGTGCGTACAAGTCCACCATGCGCTCGATCAAATAGGTGGCTTCAGGACGTCCCGCTCCTCGATACGCATCCACCGGCGTGGTGTGCGTCACGACTCCATACACATCCACAGAGGCTTGAGGAATCTTGTAGGCTCCATTTACAACGAGTCCAAATAAGATGGTGGGTACCCCAGGCGCTGCGGTGGACAGGTAAGCCCCCAAGTTGGAAAACGCTTTGACGCGAATGGCTTTAATGTCCCCATCACGGGTGCCTGCTAATTCCACTTCGTGCACATGGTCCCGCCCATGACTAGTGGCGATAAAATTCTCCTGGCGGGTTTCGGTCCACTTCACTGGTCGTCCCAAGGCACGTGACGCATACGCGACCACCACCTCGTCCGGGTAACAGGCAATCTTACTGCCAAATCCTCCGCCTACGTCAATCGCGACCACGCGCAGCTTGTGCTCGGGAATGCCCAGGATCCCCGACATCAGGAATCGGTGAATGTGGGGATTTTGTGTCGTGGCCCAAAGGGTCAATTCTTCCGTCGCTGCATTATATTGAGCCACCGCCGATCGGGGTTCCATCGCACTCGGAATGAGGCGCTGTTGGCGAAATTCTTGACGCACCACCACCTCACTCGAAGCAAAAACCTCGTCCAAGTTCTCCCCCACACTCCAATGAAATGCGACATTATCGGAAATTTCTTGATGCACCAAGGGTTTGTCGGGACCCATGGCGTCGCGGGGATGGGTCATAGCCTCGAGTGGCGCATACGTAACCCGCACCAGGTCCGCGGCATCCGATGCCGTATACGGGTCTTCCGCAATCACCACCGCTACCCCATCTCCGACATACCGGACGGTATCATAGGCTAAAGCGGGATGCGGAGTCATCTTCATGTCCGCATTGGGTGGAATCCAGGCCGTCGGGATCATGCCCACACTATCCTTCAAATCGTCTCCTACAAAGACAGCTAGCACGCCGGGAAGTGCTTGTGCGGCTTTGATATCTATCGCCTTGATTTTGGCATGAGCATGGGGACTTCGCACCATATGGGCATAAACCATGCCCGGGAGGCGGATATCGTCCGTGTATTGACCCTTGCCACGAATCAGGCGATCATCCTCGTGCCGTTTTACCGGTTGCCCTAAGACGTCCAACATTGATGGTCCTCCTTTCTACCCTACTTCCTCTTCTTGTGGCAATTCCTGCTTTGACATCAAACTGGCCGCATGTTGCACCGAACGCACGATGGTTTCGTAGCCGGTACACCGACACAACACGCCATCAAGTCCCTGCCTAATTTGAGACTCGGTTGGATTCGGATACTGTTTTAAGAGTTCGATCGCGGTCATCATAACACCGGATGTGCAAAAGCCACACTGTAAGCCATGTTTTTCTCTAAAGGCTGCTTGCATCGGATGCAAGGTGGTTTGCGCCAATCCCTCAATGGTGGTGACCGATTGGCCCATGCATTGCACCGCCAACACCGTGCACGATTTCACCGCTTCCCCATCAATAAGCACCGTACAAGCCCCACACTGCGAGGTGTCGCAACCAATATGGGTTCCGGTAAGTCCTAACTCTTCCCTAAGAAAATGCGCCAAAAGCACGCGAGGTTCTATGTTGCGAGACACCGAAACGCCATTGACCGTCATCGTGATCTCCGTGAGATGGTTTTCCATACGCTACGTTTCTCCTTTCACACCACATGAGCCTACTGATGTCCGTAACGCACCCTACCGCTCGGCCTCTTTTTTCATTTCGCCATCTGATACCCGGGATCCTGCTATTATTTTTTCATTTCCCAGAATGTTCGTTTTCGACGAGGCGCGAATCGACTGATACCCATCGGCCAACTATGGTGAGTTAATCCACCAAGACCTCATCGCTCACGCCGAACGACTGAATGTCCGCGATTAACTTGGGCGAATCATCACCGACCACGGTTGGAACATCGACAGAGATTGACCCTCACTGCACTGGAAATCGCTACGAGCTGTAAATCATCTCAAAAAATACGCGCTGGGCCTCTGAAGGCTCCAGCGCTCACGGAACGTTTAGGAATGGTCCACCACCATATCCACTTCACCGATAGAGATGCCATGCGATGAAGTGCTACACGTTTTGGGCTAATCTCTTACACCCAATGCACGCACTAACTTCTGACGATCAAACCCGACAATAACACTACCATTCACCACAATAACCGGCACGCCGGTCTGTCCAGATTTCCGCTGAAGTTCTTGTGCCCCGGTGGCACTCTTAGTTACGTCGACTTCTTTGAAGGGGACATTACGTTCCTGTAAGAACTTCTTAGCGGTCCGGCAATGGGGTCACGTCGGGGTTGTGTAAACCACTACGGCCATAACTTCGAATCCTCCCATCGGTCAGGGTTAACGCCCATAGTATACCACGAATTGGCTGGAACCTTCCGACCGCCCCGTTCGTATGATGACAGAACACAGCGCGGACCGAGGGGATGAGTCTGGATGAAGCACCAAATACGGCACCGTTTTGCTGAAGCCCTGACACCGTGGGGGCGACGTAGTTTTTATTCCGATGTGCTAGCTCAAAGTTCGCGGCTGATTGTCCTGAATGGCGGCTCCCCTCAATCTGTTTCCGATGTGCTCGAGCGGCTAATCATCGACGCACCCCACGATCAATTTGAGGTCTACCATTCGATTTGGTCGCCATTCGCGATTATCAGCGTGCTGTCCCTAACCCACCGCGTCACGATCTTTCCCCGTCCCATTATCGAGCAAGATATCATGGGGTCGCTCCCCGCCAGAGTCTCCTCATTAGACCTTCCTAGTTCCCTTATTGCTTGGCCCCGCGCGTCTCATCGGACTTCACGTCTTCTCGCGATGGCCAAGTTTGCCCGTGATGAAATGGAAGATCTCATAAAACCATACGTACGGGAAGGCTACGTCGCTTCGGTTCGCCACCAACTCATAGACCTCATTCCTCCATCAACACCGGTCCAGGGTGGTCAAATTCGACATTTTTTTGGAGGAAGCCTGACTTCCAACGGATGGGTCAATTTTTTGCGAGAAGCATTCGATGACGTCGATCGAAGAATTTATTTTCATGGAACGTTTGGTCTTGACCACACGAACCTTATCCGCTGGTTTGGTGAACGGGCCGCGTTCGCTGGATATGACGTCGACTTCTATCACTGCGAATGGGACTCGAGCCACGTCGATCACGTCATCATTCCCGCCCTGAAAACCGGCATAACGTTAGCAACCGCTCCTCACGCTTTGGAGTTAGGCCCCGCCGATCTGGCATTCGACATGAGTCGGTGGATTAGTCCTGGTCACCCTAACTTACTCCCCCTAATCAAAATCTACCAGACGAGTATCCACTATGCCCTGACATCCCTCTTTACCGACGCCCCACCCAACGTGGACCTAAAGAGCGACCCGAAACTTGTCGCCCAAAACGTCAGAGCCATTCAAAAAATATTAGATGCGTCCCTAATCCTCTCCTAAACGCCTAAATTCAGGTCTTAGAACGTCTAAGCGTCGAGTTCTCAGTGGGCTGGCCATGGCGGCCATGAGGGTTCGTCCGACGCTTACGGCGTTCGAGGAAACGCCGGGTCAAATAGGGCAACAGATATTTCGTGGCTGCATACGGAACGTGGCGCCGCAAGCGGGACTGCCAGGTCATATTCCAGGCCAGGCGAGCGTGTTTCTGGTCTTTTTGAAGGGTGAATGCCAACCAAAAGCGTATGTGGTGCCAGGTTTCCAGACGCGCGTACCGAAAAGGTGGGATGTCGGAGTTTTGGGTGTGTTTCTTCCACATCCGCTGCAGAGCGTCGTAGGACCGGGCCAAGTCTTTGCTGTAACCCCCGCTTACGTCCCGATATTGCACCAAGGGCCAGTCCACCTTTAAAATGTTCGCTTGGCGTACTGCGCGGAGCCAAAAATCCCAGTCTTCGGCACCATTCATGCTGGAGTCAAAACCCCTCAATTGAAGGGTCAACGATCGGACCATGAGTACGGTCGAGGTTTGGAATTGGTTCATGGCCAACAAGTTATCATAAGACACCTGGAGGGTCCTCGGTGTTGCTGGCACCGGACGAAAATCCGCTCCACGCCGCCAATCGGCCGCGACAACCTGGGTTCCAGGGCTAGACATTGCCACCCTTAATTGAACCTTAAGCTTGTCGGGGTGCCATCGATCGTCGGCATCCAAAAATGCCACCCAATCACCACGAGCCCTCATGAGTCCTTCATTTCGAGCGTGCGACGGTCCTCCGTTAGGCGTGCGTATTATGTCCACAAACCGACCATATCTGGAGGCCACCTTAACGGAATTGTCCGTGGATCCGTCATCCACCACGAGTACCTCATCTGCAGGGTGGGATTGGGATAAGACGGATTCAATAGCCGCACCAATGGTACTAGCCGCATTGAACGCGGGGATTATGACGCTTACCGTGCTCACGCATATCGCATCCTTTTGGGGAAGGGCTACTCGTACGGCCAGCGCCGGAAGAGGCCGACGATAGTTTATAGACATGATACACGGGTTGTCAACGACCGTCGACGTGCATGCTCTTTAGGGCCGACTCACTCCATTGAATCTCTGCGACGTCCCCCTGCATCGTGAGCAGGGTAAAGATCGCATCACGCCTGACCATGTCTTTCCCCTGGGTCGTGCCTGCTTAACACGCTATCCCGCTCCACCTAATAGTCGAGCCCATCATTTGTCATCATTCTGTTATCCGCTAGTTCAGATGGCGTCACCTCTCAGCGTTATCCTGTCCATTGACGGGCCTTCGGGGGAACCCCGGATTGTCGCCGCTGTCGGACTTACCCGACGCGTTCTGAGAGGCTTTCTTGGGTAAGAGGTTTGCCAAAAAATCTGTAGGGGAGAGATTACGCGCATGTGTGGCATTGCCGGCTGGATTACCACCGAAATGACGGGCCTTGCACCCCAACGGGAAACGGTTCGCATGCTTGACTTGATGGCCCATCGGGGACCCGACGGGCAAGGTGTGTATCAAGGAAGCCGGATTTCGGTAGGGATGAATCGATTGGCGATTGTGGGTCAGGCGCCAGAACTCCCGTTTGCGAATGCCGACAAGCGAATTGTCGTCGCATTGAACGGGGAGATTTACAACTGGCGCGAACTGGCCCAAGAATTTTTGGGCCCTGAATTTGCACGAAAAGATTGGAGCGACGGAGCCGTTTTGCCCTATTTATTTGAAGTGTTGGGAGAATCCTTATTCGAGCGCCTGGTGGGAATGTTTGCATTGGCGATTTGGGATGCCCGGTGGAACCGGCTCACCTTAGTTCGGGACCGGCTGGGCATTAAACCGCTATTTTGGTGGCGGAACGCCGAACGGGTAGCATTTGCCTCAGAGATGCAAGCATTCCGAACCTGGGACCAGTTTCCGCCGGCCATTGCATACCAGTGGATGGTTCCCTATCTCCACTTTCGTTTTGTTCCCCATCCGCATACACTGCTGGAAAACGTCTGGAAGGTGAGTCCCGGTACCGCGGTGACGTTTTCTTACGGGTCTAATGCCCCGGATATCGTATCATATTGGGTTCTGGGGCAGGAAAACTCTTATAGAAGCCGTGCAGCATCTTATGGAGAAGCCCGAGAAGAACTGGATGCGCTTTTACGCAGGGTCATCTGGGACCATCGAGTCCCTTTGGGGATGGCGTCCGCTTTTCTCCTCAGCGGCGGAGTGGATTCGTCGTTGATGACCACGTTAGCCGTGCGGGAAGCCGCAGCCATGGGACCCGCCATGACTTTGGACGATCCGCATGATGTGCGCGAGCGCGAAAACGCTGAAGCCACTGCTCGTCTCTTGGGGATTCCTGTCATCCCCACACGCGTCGGCACCCCGTCTATCCATCATTTGATCGACGTCCTGAAAGCCCTGGACGAACCCCTCGGCGACCCCACCGCGGTTAGTTTGGGATTAGTGCTCCAGGAGGCTAAGAACTACGGGCGTGTCATATTTTCTGGCGAAGGCGCCGACGAACTCTTTCTTGGATATTCCGTCTACCGTCGCGCGCGATGGCATCAATGGGCTCGCCGTCTCGGAGGAGCCCGCGTCTGGGGTCTCTTGGGTCAAGCCCTACAGGAAACATATTATGGTGTCGGCGGTACGTTTACGCCATCGGGGACCCGCGAGGTGGTCGAGGATCCGATCTGGGCCGCCAGAGCCACTCTGGCCATACCGCCAGCCTCCTCACCGATTCGGACGTTGCAATTCATCGACCTCACCTACAGTTTGCCAGACGATGTGTTGACGAAATCCGATCGCCTGGCCATGGCTTGGGGGATGGAGCTTCGGGTTCCCTTTCTGGATCACAGGTTGGTGGAATGGGTATGGTCGATACCCGACCGATGGCTTGGTACGCGAGGGGACAAGCCCCTCTGGCGCAATCTGGCGAGTCAAAGCATTCCTCGGGCGGTGGCCTACCGCGAAAAATCTGGATTCCCGACACCGGTCAGCAGTTGGCTGGCAGGACCATGGCGGGAATGGGTGGATGATATGGTGAATGGTCCGCTAACCCGGCGCTCCCTTTGGAAGATGACCGGAATTCGCCAACTCCTGGAACACCTTGATCCCAGCGGACAACGTCCCCAAGGCCGGCAATTGTTCGCAATCCTGGCCTTGGAATCCTGGCTTACTGCGATGCAAACACGACCATCTTATGACGAAGAGGAGGTAGCACATGTTCCTAATTACTGACTATGATGACGGTGCGTATTCGTACCAAGATTATTGGCAGGGGCGTGATTACGAACACCAAGCGGAATTGCATGCCATGCGATCGTTGCTTCGTTCCGGCTCAGACGGATGGATTGCCGATTTAGGATGCGGATTCGGTCGACTCGCTCCGGCATACCTAGCGTCAGCCCGTCCAGTGGTTTTCGTGGACCATTCACTGAAACTACTGGACCAGGCCCAAGCACGATATGGGCCCCCACACTCCACACGTCTCTATGTAGCGGCCAATCTCAACCACCTGCCATTTCGCACGGGAAGTATCGACACTACACTCCTGATCCGGGTCATGCATCATCTTCCTTCGTACAATCGGGTGCTCCGCGAAGTCAGCCGTATTGCCCAAAGAGAATGGATTCTCGATGTTCCTCAGAAACTCCATGCCGTCGCGCAAGCGCGCGGTCTTCTCCGAGGCCAGTGGCGCACCTTGCGGGATCCTGCCCCCGTGACTTTGTCGCGTAAAGCCACCCAGGTCTTTTTAAATTACCATCCTCAATCGATTGAGCACCAAGTCACGAAACTCGGATGGTTGATACGTGACGTGCGCAGTACTTCCAACCTGCGGTCCCCATGGCTGAAACAACGGGTTGGCCTGAATCGGCTTGTCAGTCTGGAGTCATGGCTTCAGTCGCGGCTCGCGTCGGTCCGATTCGGTCCCAATCTCTGGTATGCGCTGTCCCGGCTCGAATCAATCGACACCCCAGCACCTGTCGAAAGCGAGGTGCTCGCCTGCCCACAATGCCAGGGCTCCCTGGAACGGCTCGAGGAAGACACGATGGTTTGTTGGGGATGCTCTCAGCGTTTCATCCGCCACAAGAGGATCTGGGACCTCCGATGGCCCCGCCCCGATTCAGAGCTCACAGCGTCAGAAGGCGTGGATGCGAAGTTTTGGTCGCGTTGGCCTAGCAATAGCGATCCAGGCCCTCGAACGTACACATCCCACTCGACGACGTTGAGTCAAGAATAGCTCCAAGCAAAGACCCACCATTTTGCACCGGTTTTTCGTTTCACACAATGTCTTACAGGATGGCGCATCAGTGCCTATAGTTTGGGATTTTGGCAAAATATCGTGCGTCGCAATGAGTGTTGTGCTAGACTGCAAATTAAACAAAATGGTCCTCCTCGAACAGGTTTGGCGGTATCTACTTCTTCGATAGAGTGGCCATTATTTCTTTATGTATAACATTCGAGCTATTTATGATTTCCAACGGGGATGAATCAGATTGCTAGGAGATGATACTGTGCATCAACCCACGCTCGACCTGTCAGACGCGGCCTTGATCGTGGTCGACGTGCAAAATGATTTTTGCCCAGGGGGCGCCCTGGCGGTGCCCGACGGCGATCATGTTATTCCCGTGGTGAAAAATTGGGTTAATACCTTTCAAGCACAGGATCGCCCCATTATCTTTACCGGTGACGCCCACCCGCGAGACCACGTATCCTTTCAGGAGCGTCAGGGACTGTGGCCCGCACACTGCGTAAAAGGCACCTGGGGCGCGGCGTATCATGAGGCACTCGAGATTCCTCACAACGCGTTTCATGTTGAAAAAGGATTCTTAGCCGACGTGGATGCCTATAGTGGCTTTGAAGGATTGGTGATGGGGCCCGATGGAACCCGTACCGACCAGTCGCTCCAGTCCTTGTTAGATAGTCTGCACGTCCACACTATTTATCTCGCGGGCTTGGCGACCGATTATTGCGTCAAAGCTACCGGACTCAATGGCTTAGACCTAGGTTATAAAGTGGTCCTCATTGGCGACGCCATTCGGGGAGTTAACGTTCACCCCAATGATAGCAACTTAGCCGTGTTAGTATTGGAGGCCCGTGGGGCCGAGATTATCTAAGAGTAAGGGGGATAGTCATGGCGGATGGGATCGCCCTTCTAGTCATCGACATGCAAGAAAGCATGGCACGGTCTCAAACGCCAGGCGATCCCCGGGTGCGTCTTTTATCCACCATTCGGGTTCTCGTGCGACAAGCACAATTTTACAGCATTCCGGTTGGCTACGTTTGGACCCCGACCCTAGACGTCAGTCGCGACACGCGTGCCCCCATGGTGGACCGACCAGCCAAACCCTTACCAACCACGCTTGAGGATGGCTTGTTAGAAGAATTGTTAGTCCTACCCAAAGATTTTGTGGTAACCAAACCCGGATGGAGTGCATTTAATTTCACTGCACTCGGTCATTATTTGGCACGTTTAGATATTCATACGCTCGTCGTCACGGGCATCGCCACCAATCTTTCGGTGGAAAGTACCGTGCGGGATGCCTATGACCACCGATTTCACGTCATCACCATTTCAGATGGTATGCTCGGCACATCAAAGGATGAACACTATTTCACCATCACCCGGATTTTCCCCCGGATCAGCCGAGTGATGACCTCAACGGAGCTCGTCAACTGGCTCGGCACAAGCAAAGGAGGCGCCAAGCCACGTGGATAACCTCTATCAGCGTCTCATCCCCGTATGGGCGGGAGTAATGTTGATTGCCCTTTGGAGTTTTACAGGCATCTATCGTCCCCTGGTAACCACCGGGCTCTTGGTATTAGGCGCTGTCGCATATGGGTTTCACAGGCGACGCCAAACCCCATCCGAGGACCCTAGCCTCGCACCCGGTCCCATCGACGATTCGGCGCAGGCCACCTTTGATATTGGGAGTGCGGCGTTGCCGCACCTGCGGCAAGGGCTCAACCGGGAAACCGCACAACATATTGCCGACATCATCCAAACCACGGTGGGAGTCGAAGCGGTAGCCATTACCGACACCAATATCGTGCTCGGTTGGGCGGGCAAACCCTGCCCCGGACATGAACCGGGAAGCCTCTTGTCATTAACCACACGTCAAGTCATGCGGGATCGGGTGACCCGCGTATTGCATACCGACGCGTTGCAAGGCTCCTACGAAGATTGTCAACTCGGCGTGGTGGTCATCACCCCTTTGGTGTCCCACGATCAGCCGGTCGGATCCGTAAAACTTTATGTGGCCGAGGAAAGTCTTTTGCCCCATCGCACGAGTCGGTTTGCGGAGGGTACGGCCCAATTACTGTCTATCTTACTAGAAGTGGCCGAAGTCGACCGTCAGCGAAGTTTAGCCTCGGCGGCACGGTTAGAGGCATTGCAGGCGCAGATCCGCCCACATTTTCTCTTCAACGTGTTGAATACGATTATTTCATTTTCGCGTACCGATCCAGACAAGGCCCGGGATCTCTTAATCCAATTGGCCTCATTCTTTCGACGTTCTCTATCCCATCGCGGCCCGACCATTCTTCTAAAAGATGAACTCGATTATGTAGAAACCTATCTTCGCTTGGAAAAGGCGCGTTATGGAGATAAGCTCCGCTACCGGATCCGCATTCAACCCCAAGCCCTTAATATCCCCGTCCCGATTTTAATGATCCAACCCCTGGTGGAAAATGCGGTGTTGCATGGCATTGCAGATAAAGAAGAACCCGGCATGGTCAGCGTCACCGTGCGCTATCGAGAGACCGATATCCTCATCTATATTTCTGATAACGGTTCGGGCATTCCAAAATCCAAGCAGTACGAAATATTTGAAATGGGGGTCGGGGAAGGGACAGGCGTGGGCCTTAGCAACGTGGCCGAACGGCTGGTGGGTATTTACGGTAATAAATACCATTTGCGACTCCGCTCCCAAGAAGATCGCGGCACCACCATCCGTTTGGTGATTCCCATTGCGATCCCCCACTGAAGACCGAGCGCTAGTCGTGACGAGGGCATTCGGTGTATGCTAAAGATGCGCTTCAGCCCCACTCGACACACTACAGTCCTACGATGAGTTTCTATCATCCCAGGCAGAGGAGGACACCCATCATGTTGAAGGCCCTCATCATCGAAGATGAGTATCCCGCGCGACAGGAATTACGCTTTTTATTGGAGCCGTATCAGAATGAATTGCAGGTGGTCGGCGAAGCGGCAACCGCCAAGGAAGCCCTGCTGCTGATCGAAGCCATGGATTACGATGTCATTTTTCTCGACATTCAAATGCCGGGGGTCAACGGGATTGAACTCGCACGCCGGGTCAAGACCACCAAGCCACGCTTACGGGTGGTTTTTGTGTCGGCTTACGAAAACTATGCCGTCGAAGCCTTCGCGATTCAAGTCGTCGACTATCTGCTAAAACCAGTTAGCAGCGATCGGATCGCCGAAACTATGCGGCGATTATTAGGGGTTGAAGATCCTTCCGAAAAGGCCAAAGAGACCATCGAAGCCTGGTCTTGGGTTCCTTGTGAGGTGAATGGTCACACCATTCCCATTGCGGTGCCGGATATTGTTTACGCCACGGCCGAAAGCGATATGATTTACGTCTGTACCGTGCAAGATCGATTCCCCACGCGATTTACACTTCAAGAACTTCAGGAGCGTCTACCCGCCCAAACCTTTCTACGGACCCACCGTAGCTTTATTGCGAACCTCCATCATGTAAAAGAAATCATGCCGTATTTTAACGGCACCTATTTGCTCAAAATGAAGGACAAACTTCAGAGTGAAGTCATCGTGAGCCGAACCAATGTCCGACGCGTCAAAGAATTATTCAACATCATGTGACGCCGACGCATCATCGTGCCAGGTATCGGGACCTTTGACCCAATGTTCGCGTTTCCAGATCGGGACCCGTGCCTTAATCCGATCAATGCCCTCTTTGGCGGCCCGAAACGCGTCAGGACGGTGCCCCGCTGCCACGGCCACCAGGACACTAGCGGTCCCCACCGGCAAGTCTCCGATGCGGTGAACCAACACGAGATGCCGGATGTCAAACGCATCGTGAAGCTCCGTGGCAATGCGCGCCAACTCCTTCTCGGCCAAGCTCACATAGGCATCGTAAAAAATCCCCTGCGATGCACGTCCCTCAAATTCATTGCGGACTACCCCCAAGAAAAACACCTGGGCTCCGCATTCGGGATCCGCAATCGCCCCCAACGCCTCGTTGACGTCAATCGGGTCTGTTATCAGACGGGTGATATTCATCGCTAACCTCCGCTGACCGGTGGAATCACGGCCACTTCATCGCCATCCTGCAATGGTAGATCTCTGGATGCCCATTCTTGGTTCACCGAAAAAAGCCAGTTTTGGCTT
Organism: Bacillota bacterium; assembly: GCA_021795465.1. Taxonomy (GTDB): domain Bacteria; phylum Bacillota; class Sulfobacillia; order Sulfobacillales; family Sulfobacillaceae; genus JAKADJ01. The sequence continues at coordinate 13,079 of JAJYPK010000018.1, read as the reverse complement.
TCCGGCCCCAAACGCGCCACAAACTGCTCCTCGATGAGTTGGCCCAGGGTGCTCCCTGGAGCGAGTGGAACCTGGATCTGACGCGCATTCATACGATCGGCCGCAAATGAAAAAAATAACGTCGTGACCGTAATATTTTTCTCCATCGATTCTCCTCTCTGCCCACGATCCGGAAAAGGAGGTTCCCGTGTGAAGGCCCCTAGAATACTTCTCTCGTTCCTCGTTAGCCTGATCCTAACCAGTACGGCTCTCTTTGTCTACACAAGAACCTCACACCCCCCCGTCATTCGAACCCCGGCCGGATTTGCGATCCCCACGGGGCATCTCACCGTATGGAACGATTCCGGGAGAAGTGCTGTAGGGGTTTTGGACCCCGTCCTCTACACCAGTCCCATCCCCGAGTCGCCGAGCATTCTGTTAAAACACATCGCGGTGAGCCCGCACTTGGCTTGGCACGTGAGTGCCTTAAGCGCTCACCGATTTTGGATTCAACCTGACGTTGGATGGCCAGCCCACCGAGAGATCCGCGTCACGGTCACCCCTTATGGTATCGCCTCGACAACCATCGAGTTTACGACGGACGCCAATAAATCCGTCACCGTCAACCTAACCCACCAAAGGGTTCTCGCGTATAAAAACGGTCACCTGATTCGTAGCATGCCTACGTCGACGGGCGTGGCCCCGGATTGGACCACGCCCACGGGAACCTTTTGGATCTACAAAAAAGTCCCCGATGACCATATGAAAGGCGGGATTGCCGGCACCCCCGATTCTTGGGACGTTCAGCATGTGCCGTGGGCCCAATATATTTACGGAGGCATCGCGATCCACGGGGCCTGGTGGAATCGCCGACTCGGCATCCCGAGAAGCCATGGCTGTATTCAATTGGCCACAGCAACCCACAATCTGGGCCCACAAACTTCCACCGATGATGCCAAGTGGCTTTACCATTTCACCGATATGGGTACGCCCGTCATCGTTGTGGGGACGACGCCTCCGACTGCGACACGGCCGTTACAGTATCCACGCCAGGTCCCTCCAAAACGCGCGCCGACTTCCGCCAAGTCCGACGCATCATTAAACCCGTAAATATCATGATGGGAGGCGTAAAGAGTTGCATTAACGTGGTAAACCCAATGCCCCAGTGCGGATTGATATAGGTCCAAATGTAAAGCGGATTGGCACGTGTCGTCTCGCCAATAAATCCCCGCAAAATCGCATAATAAAACATGGCAGACCAAAACTGGTAGCCAGGGGGCGGTGTGCGATATCGCTCAATCCAGAAATAGCGGATGATAAGGATGACGCCGATCGACGATCCGATTAGTTGCTCGGGCCAACGTCCGAAGGAAAAAGCGGTCATCCGCCCGATGACTTCGTGGTTAAAGATGTTACCAATCCGCACCATGAAGATTCCGAGCCCAATCCCTGGCACCGCCCAGTCTACTAGGTGATTAAAAACCAACGGCTTCTTACGGAGTTGGTACCAGAACGCGAGGATCCCCACACCCACCGCCCCATCGAAAGCCAGTCCTCCATCCCAAATCTTAAAAATTTGCACCGGATCGGTCCATATCCACTCGGGCTTGTTCGCCAAGACAAACACTAATCGGGCACCGATGACCCCCCAAAGCACCGTCCACAGCGTAATCGTAGACAGACGATCAGGGTCCTCTCCCAATTGACGACCGCGTTCAATGAGATACCAGGAGCCTCCCAAAATCGCCATGACCATGAAGATTCCATACCAATGGACTCCTATCGGTCCAATTTTAAAGGCGAACGGGTTAAGCTGCGGTAAAAGCATGACCAAACCTCCTATAGCGTACGAAACACCTCGTCAGCAGCCTTGAGGGTCGTTTCAATGACAACATCATCATGTTGGGATGAGGGAAACGCCGTCTCAAACGGTGACGGTGGGAAAAATACTCCGCGTGCCAGCATGCCATGAAAAAAGGCGCGATATCGCTCCCGGTTCGTTGCCTCCACTTCCGTAAACTCGGACGGTGCCCGGTCACTGAAGAACAGCGTAAACATGGCCCCGATGACGTTGGTGGATACGTCGATTCCATGCCGTTGGCCTAGAGCCACCAGTTGATGCGCCAGATACTGGGTACGCTCTCTAAGACCCCCATAAAACTCGGGTCCCCCAATGGTGCTCAATTGGGCGAAACCAGCGGCCACCGCTAGGGGATTCCCCGAGAAGGTCCCCGCCTGATACACCGACCCTAACGGCGCCACCCAGGACATATATTCCCGTTTGCCTCCGTAGGCCCCTAAAGGCATGCCCGCGCCCACGACTTTGGCTAAACAGACGAGGTCAGGATCCAAACCAAAGAGTTTACTCGCCCCGCCCCAAGCCACCCGAAATCCCGTCATGACCTCATCCACCACCAAAAGCGCCCCGTGTTGATGCGTAACCGCTTGTACGGCCTCGAGAAAGCCTGGACTCGGCGGTACGGTACCCATATTCCCGGCCACAGGTTCAAGGATTACCGCCGCAATCTCGGATCCGAAGCGGTCAAACAATGCGCGAAACGCCGTCACATCATTGTAGGGAACCGTGATGGTCAGGGCCGCCACTTCTTCCGGCACTCCCCCGGAATCTGGAACCCCTAACGTTGCCGCACCGGATCCCGCTTTGATTAAGAGTGAATCGTGGTGGCCATGGTAGCAACCGGCAAACTTCACCACCCGACGGCGTCCGGTCACCGCACGCGCAACCCTCAATGCCGACATGGTCGCCTCGGTGCCCGAGTTTACTAACCGGACCACGTCGAGGTTCGGTACTGAGCGGCTTAACAACTCGGCATAGAGGACTTCTTGAGTGGTCGGTGTTCCATAACCTAGTCCCTTTTGTGCTTGGTTCACCACCGCCTCAATGACCGGTGGAGCGCTGTGCCCCAAGATAAAGGGGCCGTATCCCATCACATAGTCAATCAGGGTCTTGCCGTCTTCGGTCCTGAGGTAAGGGCCTTGTGACTCTTTCACAAAAAAGGGCGTTCCCCCGACTCCCCGAAAGGAGCGCACCGGACTATTCACGCCCCCAGGTATCACCGCCTGTGCTCTTGCCCACCAGTCCGTCATCCTATCGCCTGCTTTCTTTTATACATTAAATCGAAAGTTCACCACATCGCCGTCCCGCATCCGGTAATCTTTGCCCTCCAACCTAACCGTCCCCAACTCTTTCGCCTTAACCATAGACCCCGCACTGGCCAGATCTTGAAAGGCAACAATCTCAGCACGAATGAAGCCCCGTTCGATGTCCGAATGGATTTTTCCTGCCGCCTTTTTGGCCGAGGTGCCCTCCGTAATGGTCCACGCCCGGACCTCATCCTCCCCCGCGGTGAGAAAAGAAATGAGACCGAGCTTTTGGTAGATGGCGGTGGCGACCCGACTCAGCCCCGTATCATCGATACCCAAGTCCCTCATGAAAACGTCCCGATCGGCCTCCGATAATTCTTCAATCTCTTGTTCTATCTGGGCCGCCATGGGGACCACCGGGACATCTTTGGCCAGAGCCAAATCACCAATGGCGGTATGTTCTTCATAATCGCGACGCATAAATTGGTCTTCATCGAGATTGATGAGCCAGACGAGGGGTTTTAGGGTCAGGAATTGATACCCACGAATCATCCGCGATTCGTCTTCGGTTAACTCGACTTGGGTAAGCCGCTGATTGGCTTCTAAGGTTTGTGTCAGGCGGTCAATCAGATCGAGTTCCCTCTGATGTTCCTGAGTCAGTTTTTTCCCGGTACGGATCCGCTCTTTACGTTTCTCGAGCAAATCCAGATCGGACAACATCAACTCGAGTTCCATTTCCTCGATATCCTGTAACGGGAGCGCCGGATCCCCAGTGTCCGCCGCAAAGCCTCGCACCACCAAAATAAGGGCGTCTACCAACCGCACGTCATTGAGAAATCGATTGGGTCCTCCCGATTCTGATCGCGATAGGCCCGGAACGTCGACGACGGAAAGGGTCGCCGGGGTCAATTTCTTCGGGTGATAATGATCCGAGAGCCACGTCAAGCGTTGGTCGGAAATTGGCGCCAAGGCTTGACGCGACTCTGCTTTACTCCCCCCGAACTGGTTCACTTCCACATGGGATTTGGTCAATAAGTTAAAGACGGTGGTTTTCCCCGATCGCGGTAATCCAATAAGTCCTACGTCCACAGTGTTCCTCCATTTCTGTTCCGATTATACCGAACCTCAGAGGTCAAGCCAATTTAAAAAAACGACGCCGAGCTCCAGCCCGGCGTCGTACGTGGCAGTCATAACCTCACTCGGTCGTGTCTTCTGATTCCTCATAGAACGCGTTTTCCTGCAAGCGATTGTTAGCTTCGGGTCGTGTGGCATCATCGACATTGAGGTCAATCCCCAGTTCCCGAGCCACTTCTTCCTGAAAACGCTTTTGGTTAAACCCTCGTAAAGACTGCTTTTTCTCGGGCACACTATTCACCTCCTGCCTCTCGCAGGGCTAGTGTGCGCCGTATCGTGCCGCTGGAATCACTCAGTTATTGTGAATTTTAGGAGACCGGCTGCAAGGTTTCCACCAATTCATCGTTTAAATAGATGCGCGCTTCGATTCGGGCCGCCTGGCTCAACATGCCCGAGACACTGCAATATTTTTCTTGGCTCAAGTGGACCGCGCGGGACAATTTTTCCACGGTGTCTGGCTCGGCCGTGAACCGGTAATTCAACTGGATCGTCCGAAAGATTTTGGGATGCTCCTCTTGTCGCGTTCCATCCAAGTCCATTTGAAAGTTTTCAACCTTGATCCGCATCTTGTTCAGAATCGATATCACGTCAATTCCCGTGCACCCGCCCAAGGCGAGTAGCAACAACTCCATGGGTCGCACCCCTTGGTTTTGGCCTCCGGATTCTGGCGCAGAGTCCATCATCACGGTGTGGCCGGATCCGGATTCTCCGGTAAATTTCATGCCTGTTTCAAATTTTACTGTCGCAATCGGCATAACGAGTCTCCTTTCAAAAAATTAAGATACGATACTCACTCCGAATTCTTCAGGGATGGGTGGTTCGGGACTCCACATGGGGTGGCTAGTCACCGCCGCGTCGCGTTCGCTTTCGGTCTTAAAGCATCTTTGCCATCGATCACACTGCAAGCACGCCTCACTAATCTCCCGAGGCGGCAACTTTCGCGTCGCCTGGTAATGCCGAGCCAGCGCCACGCGCGTTAACACCCACTTTTCCCACAGGGGATCCGCTGCGGCTCGAAAGGTGAGGCGCGCATGATTTTCCCGCGATTCCACGACGAGCCATCCCTCGTGAAAAGTGCCGATGGCCAAGTATACGTGCAATTGCGCCCAATGTAGGACCAAAGGACCTTCCTCGGCGATCGAAAGAAACTTTTCTGGGTTTACGCTCTTATATTCGATGGCGATCGGGCCGAAATCGCCGTCGATAATCGCGTCAATTCGACCCGAGATGCCCCGCTCTAAATCCTTAATCGGGGCCTCGATGGACCGGACGATCTGGGTTTGGAGGAGTTCATTTTGATACACCTTATGATAACGGGTGCCCTCTTGCATCGCTTGGAGCGTCTCGGGTGACAAGAGACGGCCAAAGCCCAAGAGTTCCATCACGCTGTACCGTAGGCAGTGACCCGCTAACGATGGGGGGAAGGAACGTGGTTTCTTCACGGTCTTGGTATTCGCCATCTCTTTTGCGCCCGCCTCTCTCAATTCATGCCGTAATCCGCGTCCCAGGAATGGCCTCTTAGTGATGATCGCCAGGGGTTAACACTCGGACCTCGACCGCATCGTTCTCCAAGAGGTCCCGTAGGGCTTCTGGCGTTCCTTTTAAGACATCAAAGGTCCCATAATGCATGGGGATGACAACTTTTGGCGCCAAGAGCCGCGTCGCATACGCGGCTTCTTTGGGACTCATGGTAAAATGTCCCCCAATCGGTAAGAGACAGACATCTGGAGCATACAAAGATCGAATATGCGCCATATCCCCAAAGACATTTGTATCGCCCGCATGATAAATGGTCATACCATTTTCCAAGGTGACCACAAAACCTGCAGGCTCCCCACCATAGACGATGCCAGTATCCGTCGAGATCCCCGAACTATGATCGGCAAACACCATGGTAACCCGGATTTCCCCCAGTTCTAGGGTTCCTCCCTTGTTCATCCCAATCGTGTTGGTCACGCCTTGATCGGCTATGTACTGGGCAATTTCAAAATTACTGATGACCACGGCATCGCTTTCTTTGGCTAGCGAAACGGCACTCCCCATGTGGTCGAAGTGGCCGTGGCTGACCAAAATGTAATCGATGTCCGTGTCGGTGCCAAGTGTGTCATAAGATGGGGGTGCCTTGGGATTGCCCTCGCGTTGTAGCCAGGGGTCAAACACCAAAACTTTACCCCCGGGTGATTTTACAAGAAAGCTTGCGTGTCCGAGCCAGGTGATTTCGGATCCATCCAAATTCATTGGTCTACACCTCCTACGCTTTTTTACTTTCTTCACGCTGTGCCATAATCCAGGCTACGGCGCTATCCCACGTGGTATGCACAGTATCCGCCCCCGCTTTAATCAAGTCCTCCACGGAAAAGGTATTGTATGCCAGCCCTAACCCAACACACCCGGCCGCCTTAGCGGCCATCATGTCATAAGGGCTGTCGCCTACATAAACCACGTGATCTGATGAGACGTGCCACTCTTCAAGCGCCCGCAAGATCGGAGCTGGGTGCGGCTTATGCTGACGGGTACTGGCCTCGTGCACCACCACCGAAAAATATTGCCAGAGGCCGAATAACTCCAGCCCATGTTGTGCCAGATCGAGCCGCTTGGATGTGACAACGCCTAAATCATACCCCTCACGATGAAGCTTTTCGAGTGCCTGATCGGCACCAGGGACCAAAAAAACCCGGGCATCGTGTTCCCGATGATTATGTTCACGGTAGATGTCCACCACTCGGGCAATGTCTTCTGAGCTCAAATGAGGGCGCATGCGCCCAAATTGGTCCTCTAAGGTTTGCCCAAAGTAGACCAGAAGTTCCTGGTCCGTAACCGTCTCGCCCAACCCCTGCTCAAAGGCATGGTGGAAACTCGCTAAAATCAGGTCCATGGTATCGACTAAGGTTCCATCTAAGTCGCACAATACCCGGTTAATCATGGGCCGGCCACCGCATGATATAACTCGATTCGTCTAGCTTCTCGTGGCCACCGTTAAGGTGTTCCCGGTACAAGTCATACCCTTGGTCCCCGAGCGGAATCGATTGGTTAAGTGACCGCGCCAATTCTCGCGCCAGCCCCAGATCCTTGAAGCGATTGGCCACCGAAAACCCCGGCTGATAATCTTGCCGCCGATAACGATCGAGCATCTTGGACACTTCAAAGGATGCCGCGGACCCATGGGTCATCACCGCCTCCATGGCGTCTAGCGGCAAGCCCGCTTCACGTCCCAAGCGAATCCCTTCGGCGGCGGCCATGAGGTTTAGGGCCGACACCAAATTGGATACCACTTTTAAGGCCTGCCCCTGACCGACGTCGCCCACATGCACAATTCTCTGACCCAGGCTCTTCAGATAGGGATGCACCCGCTCAAATGCCTCTTTCGGCCCCCCCACCATAATCGTAAGCGTCGCGTTTTGCGCCCCAATATCGCCACCGGTGACCGGCGCATCACACCAGACCGCACCACGTGCGTGAGCCAAATCCGCCAACCGTCGCGTCAACCCAACGGATACCGTGGAATGATCGACAATAACGGTTCCCTGACGCACCGCGTCCATTAGCCCATCCTGGCCCAGTACAATCGATTCGAGTGCCACATCGTTGGTTACCATAATGAAGATGAGATTGGCGCGTCGACCCACTTCGCCTGGCGTTTGAACGATATCGGCCCCGAGTGGCTCCAGCCCGGCGGTTTTATCCCGAGTCCGGTTATACACCGTGACGGCTTGCTCAGCTAAAAGATGCTCGACCATCGGTCTCCCCATAATGCCTGTTCCAATAAACCCCAGGCGTATATCTTGAGCCGTCATCCGTTCCCCTCCACCAACAGTCTTATCCGCATCTTATCATGCCCGAGAAGGTTTATCCTACTGAAGTCCACCATAGACCGTTCTTCACACTGTTTTGGCAGATATTGCGCCGTGACGAATCGCTCGACCTCTGGTCGGCTGATTTTCTCTCTATCCCGTTGTCCGATATAATGTGGCCATTAATACCTAGCATCGAGGGTAGGGGGAACCGAGAATGCGCCCATCAACAATAACACTTCATCTTATAGCCATCAGCGAGTTCATGATCAGGGGTGGACATGGACAACACCCCGTAGCTGCAGCCCCCTTGCCATCCCCCAAAACCGTGGAATTTTCTGGTCGTCACCACCAATCTTCAAGGTTCAGCCTGGGCCGCAAGGGCAACAGGTCATCACTCGCATGACGCGGATGGCCAGGCTGCCGATCCGAGCTGTGAGCCGAGTCGGCCCGAGAACATGCCGCGGTGCGGTAACTTACGTGGTTCCCGAAACCTGGGCCGGGGACAGAACTGTCACCTCGGGCCCGCGACACGGCAGAATAGGGGAGTGATCCGAATGGATTCCGCGTATCGACCTGCTTCGCCCCGACTTATCACCTTTTTGTTATCCTTGGTCAGTTATGCACTCGCTGTCTCCTATCGAGTTCAACAGGTGAGCACTAAATCGGATCAAAGAGGGTGCGTAGACCCCCACGCCCTTCAATATAGCTGGATCCTTTTAACCGGTGTCATCGCAGGCCTTGCCGTAGGTCCGTGGCTGGTCTCTTGGGCCCGCCGCGGCACGCGCGCCTTCATGACCCAGGTAGATGAGGCATCCCGCTGGCACCGGATCCGAGCTGTCGCGATAAGCTTCATTTTACTCGGCATGGCCATAGACTTTCTTTGGGTCATCCCCCGTCTTAATGTCTTTATCGATCTACATCGACCCTTACTAGTAGAAGTGGATGTCATCCTTTACGCCATGGGTACCTTATCGGGTGCGTCTTGGTTTGCCATTTTGGACCGCCAGTCTTGGCTTGGTCTCTTAGTGACATTGGCGATGTCTCTTATGATTATGAGCAGCGTCCTCAGTGGGCACGGATGGTGCTAGTAAAGACCGCAGCGAGATCAAAGACCTGCGACAGAACACGGGTCGAACTATATATATGCGGCCATAAAGGTTCATAAAGGCCGAGCGGTTGAACTAAAGAGTGTCATGGTCATTATATGACGACTAGATCTGTCATTCTTTATGATCGGATATATAGAAGCTGTGATTGCGAAAAATTATGGGCACCTAGCGATGGTACAATCGGCTGGTTGTACCCTCATGTCTGATCGTTGTTAGGCAGGCCGAGGCGGCTTGCCAAACTAGGTTGGGCTTGATACGCTAACGCCCCCACGAGCTGATGATTAGTGGTGTGAAATAATTTTTCCTGGCAACATCAAACCCTCGCGCCAGTCAAGACACTTGGGCCTCACTCAGCCAACGATCTGACGTGTGCGGTTAACGGAGTGGCTTGCTCATAATCACGCTTCGGTAGGTTTTACCCTCCCACTGGACATAGCTCACGAATTGATATCTTCGCTGTTCATAATATCCCCGGAGATGTGCGGCGGATTCGGCCGTGTCTAAGGCCAACTCTGTCCCACCATCGTTGAGCGCGAGGGCTTGGACAGCACCCAGCAATCGTTCACCAATTCCGAAACCTTGGTAATCTGGGAGCACGCCAAACTGACCGATGTGGCCCACCCCGTCACGAGCATACCAATCGCAATACGTTTTCACACCGTAGTAGGTTACGGTCCCCACCACAGTGCCATTCACCTCGGCGATGAGGCCGACGTGTCACAATGGCATCCTGGTCCACGGCCGTGTAATTGAGTCCCATGTTGGCAAGTTGCCGATATGCCCGGTGCACGAGCTCTGTCAACTCGTCGATGTCATCAACCTCTAATCGAAACCGACGTATTTGTATTTCTTCAGTTGGGTCGTAGGTCAACCACCCATACCCTCTTCCGCCAAGTCTCAACGTGAGACCTTGCCGATACTGATCATTCACTCCACCCGAAATGCAGATCATTCGCGCACGATTATTGGCACCTGACACTATTCGTTATTTTACTACCGAATCCCTAATACGGCCCGGCCCACGCGACGCCGAATGTCGTGACAGGCCGTGCGTAGGTGACCCGTCCTGTCCAAACGGCCAGCTCCACGAGCCAACGTACTTAGGTGGTGATCCGCTCCTTAAAGAAGGTTGCCGAGGCGCGAGGCAAGGGCACTGTTCTTCTGACGCTATAAGCTCACCGATAGCCACATGCTATCGGTGAGCCATCAAAAGGATTACCCCTACCTGTTAGAGACGAACGACGTTAGCCGCCTGAGGACCGCGGTCACCATCAACCACGTCAAATTCGACACGCTCGCCTTCATTGAGCGTACGGAATCCTTCGCCATTAACGGCACTAAAATGGACAAAAACATCGCCGCCGTCTTCCCGCTCGAGAAATCCGAACCCTTTTTCCGCACTAAACCATTTGACACGACCTGTCATGTTCGAGGTGTTCCCCTTTCTGGTTAAAAGCCAACTTTTGCGTGGAGAAGTGGCACCGTAATATAGCATCCCCTGTCCGAAAAAGTCAAAGGTAACCAGGCTGTCTCTTCACATCTTGGCGGATTCTCCCCAAGATCGGGGTTCCTGTAGCATTCAGCCGAATATGGCAATAAGTCTCTAATCCGTTGATACACAATGATTTCGCCTTTTGCGGAGTGGGTCACCAGAGCTTTCATCGAGAAGTCGCCGTGGGCACTTCAAGATTTCGCATGTTTTCACAAGCGGAGAGAGCTTCACATGAGATGGTCGATTATCGAAGCGACAGAGATTGCCGTCGGTTACTCGACGGACTAGAACCCCGAATGACTCAAATTCGCAGTGCGGGAGAGAACGCGAAGAAGTTGGCACCGCGGCGCCTGTTCCCTGACAAGGCCGAACAGGAGTTGATGGTCGCCTCCGTGTGGCTCCATGATATTGGGTATAGTGCCGCGCGGGAACAGGCGACCGGGCTTGGTCTCCTCGCCGAACTACAAACCATTCCGCTCACAACACACCCTCTTCACCAACTGTTCGTGGATGGCATTGATGGGACAACGGGGCCGCATGGCGAGACCTTCACGGTAGATGAAAGGATTGACGAGGTCGCCGAACGCTACGGTGCCGACCATCGGGGACGCAAGCAATGATGCAGGCGCGTACCCGACTACATAGCCAGCCAGTACAGTCTTTGGTTTTACCCATATCTTGTCCACCGTTTGGAATCATATCGCGGCCAAAACCGCAATTTGGAAGCACAAGTTTGGGCTTAACGCCCATTCGAACCAATGAATGCACCGAATGGTCGGCCTGTGGTATCTTAAAACGGTACGCTGTCTGTATGCGGTGTAGGTCTCAAGAGTGCGTTATACGTAAGGGGCAATCTGAATGAGTCTTCCCATCTACATTGGGAAAGCCGAATATTGCTACGCCAACTCGGTTGCCATGTTGTTGGCCTCCGCAGGTCACACGGTACCTCCCGGCACCATCGAGGTGTTCACCGGGATGGGTGTCGGGGCTGCGTGGATTGAGGCGAGTGATGCCCTTTTCTTTAGCTTATCGACCCCCGATGTCGGCATCACTCGGGCGTTCGAGGCATTGGGCTACGCCGTGCAAGAAACGGCCCAATCGACCCGTGATCGCGACCCGATACCGGGATTGGTCGCGGCGTTGAGTGATGGCCCTGTCATAGTGGGACCCCTTTCGTTGGGACTCTTGCCGTATAATCCATACACCCATGGTGAGCAAGGAGCGGATCATTATGTGCTAGCCTACGCGGCAGATGTCGACTTCATTGTCCTCCATGATCCGTGGGGGTTTCCTTGCATTCGCATGAGTATCGAGGATCTTCGGCGCGCATGGGAGGCACCCGATATTGCGTATAAGCGGGGATACTATCGCTCATGGACGCAACCCAAACAAAGGGAACGCCCCTCTGCACGTGATCTCGTTGATCGGGCGATAGGAGTGTTTCGCGTGGTCTATAGCGATGCGGAAACTGTGGTACAGCAGGCTGGCGTAGCTATTGGCGCCGACGCCTTACATCGCGTGGCCCAGCGATATCGTGAAGGTCAGATGTCAGCGACAGGGCGCGAATTCCTCATCGGATTCTCGCTACCCTTGGCCGCTCGTCGAGCCCTCGATCATGCTGTTTTTCTGAACCCGTACCACCCCGAGCTAGCCAAAACTTTGATGACCAAAGCGAACCTTATGGGACTGTGCCAAACGCTATTGGGTGCCAACGACGCGACTTTTGCTGACGCCTTAGACCGCGTGGCGGATAATGAGGCGACCTTTCGCACGATGATCGAGAAGCTGGGATAACCGGTCTCTCCAGGACAACGGTCGAGTTGACTGTCTCGGGGCCACAGTGCCTCCCATTCAAAGATGACCGATGCAGACCAACGACTTTCGGTACATCCCCAGGACTACTATGGTGCTTTAGTAAGTAATGTGTTTGACAAACATTCGGGGGCCAATGTTCTATGAGAACTCGACGCTAAAGCATCGCCCGTCATTACGCTTGAACCCCTTGACAACGCGCCAGAGAGCGCATAACCGGACCATTGGGAGCGGTATGCGCGCGTGCCGATGACCGCGGCGAGGGCGTCCGTCTCGTTGATGTCTTGCGTTCGGGTGCGGGATATAGGGTGCTAGAGCGATCGGGCTACTCCCGTCCAAGCATGTGGGCCACGGTGGTCGCGGTCCCTTCTGGGGACGCCACACCATAGGTTTTGGCTAATTGTGGCCCATAGTGCTGCATCATGGTCATGAGATCGACCAAGGATTGGGCCATCGTGGGATACTCCAGTGGTGTGACCGTTTGCGCGAGGTCATCAAGAACAGTCCTCGGCAAATCCTCGTCGACTGTGGACCAGCCCCAGTCAGTGTGGGTCGGTGCGTACGCCAATCGCCAGGCTTTCAGAAACAACGTGCGGCGACTCTCAATGAACCAGAGGGCCGTCCAAAGTTGCTGGCGCACCAGATACTTGGCAC
>JAJYPK010000017.1 GCA_021795465.1 Bacillota bacterium | reverse complement strand
TATCGTCATCGTCGTAGCCCAAGACGATGGGTGCCGCTTTGCGGCTTAATGTCCCATCCAGGTAGAAATTTGGAATGGATTCGATACCATTTCCTCTCCCTGTCTTCGGGTTGAGGTTATTTTTTTGAGGAGGTGAATCAATGCCAACACCCCAAAAAGCGGCGATTATCGAAGAGACACGCCAAAATCTTGAGAATGCTCAAGGCGTGGTGCTCGCGGATTACCGCGGGATTACCGTCCAGCAATTCGGGAAGTTACGGGCCCAATTACGCAACAGCGGCGTGACGCTCAAAGTCATCAAGAACACCTTGGTCCAACGAGCCGCCAATGAGGCGGGAATTCAAGGGCTGGACCCCTACTTAAAAGGCCCCACCGCGGTCGCTTTTTCTTACGATGACCCGGTAGCTCCTGCCAAGATGATGTCGCAAGCGGCACGCGAACTTCGAAAGATCGAAATTAAAGCGGGAGTTTTAGGGAAACAGGCCATTGATGCACGCGGAGTACGTGAACTTTCAGACTTGCCAAGTCGTGAAGTGCTCCTGAGCAAGGTGGTAGGAACCTTCAATGCCCCGATTCAACAACTGGCATGGGTGTTAAATGCGCCATTAGGTAACTTAGCGCGGGTCCTAGACCAAGTGCGCATTCAAAAAGAACAAGAGAATCCTGCGTAAGTTTCGGACTCTCGGAGGAGGAAGATTGATGGCAAAGGCCGAAGAAATTATTGAGTTAGTCAAGGGCATGAACGTCCTCGAATTATCGCAGTTGGTTAAAGCTTTGGAAGAGGAATTTGGCGTAACAGCGCAAGCTCCGGTCGCCGTGGCGGCTGCGGCCCCTCAAGCCGCGGGTGGAACTGGTGCGGCTGAAGAGGTTGAGCAGACGGAGTTCGACGTCATCTTAACCGGTGCCGGTGAGAAGAAGGTTCAAGTCATTAAGGCCGTTCGAGAATTGACGGGCCTATCACTTACCGAGGCGAAAGCTGTGGTAGATGGCGCACCTAAACCCGTTAAGGAAAAAATCGCCAAGGCCGATGCCGAGGCCGCGAAGGCTAAGCTTGAAGAAGCAGGCGCCACGGCGCAAGTGAAATAAGGTTAAGATAGTATCCCAGAAGCCCTCCTTCAGGTCAAGGTTTTTCTTGACCTGAGGGTGGGCTTGTGATACTGTTTAAACTTGCCATATTTTATAAGCCAATTCATCCCATGTCATTTTTAGGAAACCAAATCGGAGAACAAGGAGCTGACAGTGGATGGCGTATCCCCTGGAGAGTGTGCGTCCTGAACGCCTGAGTTTCGCCAGCATCAACGAGGTTTTGACCATGCCGAACCTCATCGAGATTCAGCAGAACTCCTACAAGTGGTTTTTGCGAGAGGGTCTCAAGGACATGTTTCGGGATATTTCTCCGATTCAAGACTTTACGGGGAATTTAATTCTGGAGTTTGTTGACTACGCGTTGAAGCCTGAAAAGTATAGCGTCGAGGAATGTAAGGCACGTGACGTCACCTACTCCGCTCCCTTGCATGTGAGGGTCCGGCTCATTAACAAAGAGACCGGGGAAGTGAAGGAACAAGACGTGTTCATGGGTGACTTTCCACTGATGACCGACAAAGGCACGTTCATTATTAATGGGGCCGAGCGAGTGATCGTGAGCCAACTCGTTCGCTCGCCTGGGGTTTATTTTGGGGAACAATTAGATGCCTCCGGTAAACCTCTCTTTTTCGCCACAATTATTCCTAACCGTGGAGCTTGGTTGGAATTTGAGTCGGACAGCAACGATATCCTTTCGGTGCGTATTGATCGAACAAGAAAATTGCCTGCGACGATTTTGATGCGCGCTTTGGGTTTTGGTACTGATGCCCAAATTATTGAGATGTTAGGGGACGACGCCCGCATTCGCACCACATTAGATAAGGACACCACCAAGAATGAAGAGGAAGCGCTGATCGAAATTTACCGGCGCTTGCGACCGGGTGAACCGCCTACTGTGGAAAGCTCACGAAGCCTCTTACAGTCGCTATTTTTTGAACCAAAACGCTACGACCTTGCAGGCGTTGGTCGCTACAAGATCAACAAGAAACTCGGATTGAGGCGCCGAGTCGTGGGGACGACTGCCAAAGAAACCGTGGTGCACCCCGAAACCGGGGAGATCTTGGTGCGTGAAGGAGATCATATCGATCGGGCCGCGGCTGAAATGCTTGATGCTGCCAAAGTTAACCGGATCTTAGTCGAACTGCATAATGGGCAGCAGGTGCTGGTGGTGTCCAATAGTCTCCCTGAGACGGGCAACAAGACCATAACGCGCGACGATATTGTCGCCTGTCTCAATTACATGATGACACTTTTTGAGCACATTGGAAGCACGGATGACATCGACCATTTGGGGAACCGTCGTCTGCGTTCTGTAGGAGAATTGCTACAAAATCAGTTTAGAGTCGGACTAAGCCGTATGGAGCGAGTAGTGCGAGAGCGTATGACGATTCAAGACATGGAATCGATTACGCCACAAGCTCTGATTAATATCCGCCCCGTGGTGGCTGCGGTCAAAGAGTTCTTCGGATCGTCGCAACTCTCTCAGTTCATGGACCAGACTAACCCTTTGGCCGAATTAACGCATAAGCGCAGACTGTCGGCTTTGGGTCCGGGTGGACTGTCCCGCGAACGCGCAGGCTTCGAAGTACGGGATGTGCACCATTCCCACTACGGGCGCATGTGCCCCATCGAGACACCTGAAGGCCCCAACATCGGGTTGATCGGTTCCTTGTCGACCTTTGCGCGGATCAACGAATTTGGTTTCATCGAAACCCCCTACCGACGAGTCGACAAAGAGAAAGGCATGGTGACCGCGGATATTGTCTACCTGACCGCGGATGAAGAAGATGACACCGTCATTGCCCAGGCCAACGAGCCGTTGGCTGAAGATGGCCACTTTTTGGCGGAGCGCGTGACGGTGCGATCCCGTCATGAAATCCTTGAGGAAACCCCTAATCGGGTGGACTATATGGACGTCTCTCCAAAGCAAGTGGTGTCCATCGCGACCGCGTTAATTCCCTTTTTGGAACATGACGACGCCAACCGTGCGTTGATGGGGGCCAACATGCAGCGTCAAGCGGTTCCCTTGTTGGTGACGGACTCTCCGGTGGTGGGAACCGGCATGGAAGGCAAGGCGGCCCGGGATTCAGGTGTGGTAGCGATTGCGGACAAAGATGGTGTGGTGGATCGTGTGGCAGCGGACCAAATTGTTATTAAGAATGATGACCATACCGTCTCCACCCACAAGCTGCTCAAATTTACGCGATCCAACCAGGGAACCTGTATTAATCAAAAGCCCATTGCCTTTAAGGGACAGCGGGTACGGGCTGGTGACGTGATTGCCGATGGTCCCTCAACCGATAAGGGTGAGCTGGCACTCGGCCGCAATGTGCTGGTGGCCTTTATGCCTTGGGAAGGCTACAACTACGAAGATGCGATTTTGCTAAGTGAGAAGTTGGTGAAGGATGACGTGTTTACATCGATTCATATCGAAGAGTATGAATGCGATGCACGGGACACCAAGCTGGGCCCGGAAGAAATCACGCGGGATATTCCTAACGTGGGTGAAGAAGTCCTTCGTGACCTAGATGACCGTGGGATCATCCGAATTGGAGCCGAAATCCGCCCAGGTGATATCTTGGTCGGTAAGGTGACTCCCAAGGGAGAAACCGAACTTACCGCCGAAGAGCGCCTTTTACGGGCCATTTTTGGAGAAAAGGCCCGCGAAGTGCGAGACACCTCGCTTCGGGTGCCGCACGGAGAGTCGGGGATTATTGTAGACGTCAAAGTCTTTACGCGAGAACAAGGGGACGAATTGTCCCCGGGTGTCAACCAACTAGTCCAAGTCTATATAGCCCAAAAGCGAAAGATTTCCGAAGGCGATAAGATGGCGGGACGCCATGGTAATAAGGGTGTTATTTCTCGGATTCTGCCGGAAGAGGATATGCCGTTTTTACCTGATGGCACACCCGTTGAGATTGTTTTAAACCCGCTTGGGGTACCGAGCCGGATGAACATTGGTCAGGTGCTCGAAACCCATCTCGGGTGGGCTGCACGGGCGTTGGGATTAAAGGTTGCAACGCCAGTTTTTGACGGTGCCAGAGAAAAGGACATGTTAAGCATGTTGCGGCGCGCGAACCTTCCTGAGACCGGCAAGACCGTTCTCTATGACGGGCGGACCGGAGAATCGTTTGACCGCGAGATTACAGTCGGGATTGTGTACATGTTGAAGCTGGCGCACTTGGTGGATGACAAGATCCACGCACGATCGACGGGTCCCTACTCATTGGTCACGCAACAGCCACTCGGTGGTAAGGCGCAATTTGGTGGCCAGCGTTTTGGAGAGATGGAGGTGTGGGCGCTCGAAGCTTATGGGGCCGCTTACACGCTCCAGGAGCTGCTCACCGTAAAATCCGATGACATTGTGGGACGCGTGAAGACCTATGAAGCCATCGTCAAGGGGGAAAATGTCCCCGAGCCTGGCGTGCCAGAATCCTTTAAGGTCCTCATTAAAGAACTTCAGAGTCTTGGTTTAGACGTCAAGATCCTGAATGCGCTCGATGAAGAGATTGAACTCCGCGAGCTCGATGACGAACCTGTCAATGACGGACGGCCCTTTGAATTGCTGCCGGAGAACACGGAAGAGTCCGAGGGGCAAGACCTGCATCGACTGATGGAGGACTCGGTGGGTGGCAAACCGGAAGCCTTTGAACCGGGATCAGGGATGAATTTCGACCGCGAGGCGGAGACGGCGTATGCGTTTTTGCGAAAAGGACCGCAGACAGACACGGCCCGTGAGCAGACCGAATCGGAAAGCGATGATTTGGAGCGCGAGGAAGAAGACGAAGACGAGTTCTAATCCGGAAGGGGACTGGTTGAATGCTGGATGTCAATAACTTTGACTCGATGCGGATTGCCCTGGCGTCACCGGAGCAAATCCGAGAATGGTCCAAGGGAGAAGTTAAAAAGCCCGAAACCATTAACTATCGAACACTGAAACCGGAGCGTGAAGGGCTCTTTTGCGAGAAAATCTTCGGACCTCAAAAGGACTGGGAGTGTCACTGCGGGAAGTACAAACGCGTTCGTTATAAAGGCGTGGTGTGTGACCGTTGCGGCGTTGAAGTCACGCGTTCGAAAGTGCGTAGAGAACGCATGGGGCATATCGAGTTGGCGGCTCCGGTTTCTCATATTTGGTATTTCAAGGGGATCCCGTCCCGCATGGGATTGATTTTAGATATGTCTCCTCGCGCCTTAGAAAAAGTTTTGTATTTCGCGTCGTACGTCGTGATCGAGCCCGGAACCACCCCGCTGATGAAAAAACAGCTCTTGGTGGAATCCGAGTACCGCGAGTACCGAGAAAAGTATGGGGTTCATTTTCGGGCGGCAATGGGCGCTGAGGCCGTTAGAGAGCTCCTAATGGAACTCGACTTAGAGAGTCTCTCTGTCGAATTGCGGGAAGAGCTGACCAGTTCGAGCGGCCAGCGAAGAATTCGTGCGATTCGTCGGCTGGAAGTGGTCGAAGCATTTCGACTTTCGGGGAACCGTCCCGAGTGGATGATTTTGGACGTAATTCCCGTCATTCCGCCGGACTTGCGCCCGATGGTGCAACTCGATGGAGGGCGATTTGCGACCTCAGACCTTAACGACTTGTATCGACGGGTAATCAACCGAAACAATCGCCTAAAGCGCTTGCTGGACTTAGGTGCGCCGGACATCATTGTGCGCAACGAAAAGCGCATGCTTCAAGAAGCGGTGGACGCGTTGATCGACAATGGTCGACGGGGCCGCCCGGTAACCGGTCCGGGGAATCGCCCCTTAAAGTCTTTGTCCGATATGCTCAAAGGCAAGCAGGGACGCTTCCGCCAAAATCTTTTGGGTAAGCGGGTAGACTACTCTGGGCGATCGGTGATCGTCGTCGGACCTAAGCTCAAGATGCATCAGTGCGGACTACCCAAAGAGATGGCTCTGGAGCTCTTTAAGCCCTTTGTGATGAAAAAGTTAGTGAACGAAGGCTATGCGCATAACATTAAGTCCGCCAAGCGGATGGTGGAACGGGTTCGACCCGAAGTCTGGGATGTTCTCGAGGATGTCATTCGAGAACATCCGGTGTTACTAAACCGTGCTCCTACCTTGCACCGACTGGGAATCCAGGCGTTCGAGCCAGTACTGGTCGAAGGGCGTGCCATTCAAATCCATCCTCTGGTATGCACGGCATACAATGCCGACTTCGATGGGGATCAGATGGCGGTGCATGTGCCGTTGTCTGCCGAAGCTCAGGCAGAGGCGCGGGTTCTGATGTTATCGTCTCAAAATATTCTAAACCCCAAAGACGGTCGCCCGGTGGTGACCCCGACCCAAGACATGATCATTGGTTCCTACTATCTCACCATGGAACAAGAAAAAGTCAAGGGCGAGGGGATGTTCCTCACTGATGTGAAGGAAGGCGAACTAGCTTACCAGGCTGGTGTGCTCGACCTTCATGCCAAAGTGACCATGCGCTATGATGGGGAACGCCGTACATCCACGTTGGGTCGGTTTTTGTTTAATGACGCCTTGCCGAAAGAATTGCGATTCATCGACAAGGTTGTAGACCGCAAGATCCTGGCGGTGATTGTCGCTGATACTTTTCGGATGTTTGGGAATCAGATTACGGCAGAAGTGTTGGACCGCATCAAAGCGCTGGGATTTGCGTTTGCGACACGGGCCGGAGTGACCATTGCGGTGTCCGATATCCATATTCCCGAAGCGAAGCGTGCGATTCTCCAAGAAGCTGAGCATGAAGTCATTCAAATGGCACACCAATACCGCCGAGGGCTTATCACCGCCGACGAGCGGTATGAGCGCGTCATCGAAATTTGGACCCGCGCCAAGGAACGGGTTACCCAGGCCTTGATGGAAAAGATGGACCCGACAAACTCGGTGTACATGATGGTGTCATCTGGGGCCCGTGGTAATGTCCAACAGATATCCCAGTTAGCGGGAATGCGAGGATTGATGGCGGATCCATCGGGTCGCATTATCGAGTTGCCGATTCGAGCCAATTTCCGTGAAGGACTAACGGTGTTGGAGTACTTCACCTCGACTCACGGAGCTCGTAAAGGACTCGCGGATACCGCATTACGGACCGCCGACTCAGGGTATTTAACCCGGCGCCTCGTCGACGTGGCGCAGGATGTCATTGTCCGCGAATTAGATTGCGGCAGCACCGGCGGTACCTTGGTCGCCGATGTCAAAGACGGCGGGCAGATCATCGAGGTGTTATACGAACGCTTGGTGGGTCGCGTGTCAGCGGAAACCTTGGTCCATCCTAAAACCGGAGAAACCATCATCGAAGTCAATGATATGATCGATGAAGATGACGCCCAGGCAATCGTTGATGCCGGATTTACAGAGACACGCGTGCGCTCGGTTCTCACCTGTCAAGCCCGGTTTGGGGTGTGCGTCGCGTGTTATGGGCGTAACTTAGCGACCGGTCATATCGTCGAGGTTGGTGAAGCCGTGGGCATTATCGCAGCCCAAAGTATTGGCGAACCTGGTACCCAGCTCACCATGCGGACATTTCACATGGGAGGGGTGGCCGGTGACGACATCACGCAGGGGCTGCCACGTGTCGAAGAGCTTTTTGAAGCCAGAAAACCTAAAGGGCAGGCCATTATTGCGGAAATCAAAGGCCGGGCTCATTTGGGAGAAAATAAAGGGAGACGCGAAATTGTCGTCTCAAGTAACGAGGACGGAGACGCTCAAGCCCAGGCTTATGCGATTCCGTTTGGCTCCCGCATTAAAGTGCGTGATGGGGACGAAGTCGCCGAGGGCCACGAACTTACGGAAGGCTCGGTTAATCCGCATGACTTATTGCGAGTTTTAGGGCCGCGCGGAGTTCAAGAATACCTCTTGCATGAAGTACAACGCGTCTATCGGGTCCAGGGCGTTGACATTAATGACAAGCATATCGAAGTCATGGTCCGCCAGATGATGCGTAAAGTGAAGGTTGACGAAGCAGGAGCCACGTCCCTCTTGCCCGGGGCTTTGGTGGACCGGTTTGACTTTGAGGATGCCAATGCGGATGTAATGTCCAGAGGATTGCAACCCGCGGTCGCTAAGCCTGTGGTGCTGGGGATTACTAAGGCCTCGTTGGCGACCGATTCGTTCCTATCCGCCGCCTCTTTCCAAGAGACCACACGGGTATTGACCGAAGCCTCCATTAAGGGCAAGCGAGATCCCTTGCTGGGCCTCAAAGAGAATGTCATCATTGGAAAGTTGGTTCCAGCCGGGACGGGAATGTCGCGGTACCGTAATGTAGTGATTACCTCAGATCAAAGCGAAAACTTGGAACCAACCGAATCCGAGTTATACCGCTAGATGTCGACGGGGGCGTGCATTGACACGCTCCCATCACGATGATAAAATGTTCGAGTGTGTCTCAGCCTGTTTAGCCGGGAGGATAGAAAGATGGAAACCGAAGCACTTCGGGATCCCCGGCAACGCGTTGTCGGAGCACGAGAGACTTTGAAGAAAATTGCTCAAGGTAACGCGGTGCGCGTGTACGTGGCCACGGCCGCTGACCCTAAAGTGGTTAAAGAGGTCATATTATCCAGTCAAGCACACCAAGTTCCGCTCTTTTATGTTGACACGATGGATGAGTTAGGCCGTTTATGCGGGATTCAAGTGGGGGCGGCGTGTGCCGCGGTTATACCACTTCGAGGGACAGAGGTTAAAGAAGGGGGATGATGCCGTGCCGACGATTAACCAGTTAATCCGACATGGTCGTAAGAAGACACAAAAGAAATCTACGGCACCTGCGTTACACAGCAACCCACAAAAACGTGGAGTCTGTGTCAGTGTTAAAACCGTAACCCCCAAGAAGCCGAATTCGGCACTGCGCAAGGTCGCGCGTGTGCGTTTAACTAACGGGGAAGAAGTTACCGCGTATATTCCTGGAATTGGGCACAATTTACAAGAACACTCCGTGGTGTTGGTTCGTGGAGGCCGAGTTCGAGATTTGCCAGGCGTACGTTATCACATCATTCGTGGCACGTTAGACACCGGTGGTGTACAAAAGCGTCAACAAGGCCGATCGAAGTACGGTGCAAAGAAGAACCAGGCAACAGGGAAGAAGTAGGAGGGAATTCATGCCAAGGCGAGGATCGATTACTCCCCGTGAAGTGCCACCGGACACGATTTATGGCAGCCCCTTGGTGGGTCAAGTCATCAACAAGGTGATGCAACACGGAAAGAAAAGTTTGGCCGAACGGATTGTTTATGGTGCGTTAGATATTGTGGCCGAAAAGACCGGAAAAGATGCAATGGAGGTCTTTGATACCGCTTTGAAAAATGCCACCCCCTTACTCGAGGTACGTCCCCGGAGAGTTGGTGGAGCGACCTATCAGGTTCCGATGGAAGTGCGTGTAACCCGGCGCACGTCGCTTGCCGTGCGATGGTTGGTAAACTATTCAAGGGCTCGTGGCGAAAGAACGATGCAAGAACGCTTGGCGGCCGAGATTATTGATGCCTCGCAAAGTTCGGGGGGCGCTGTGAAAAAGCGTGATGAGATCCACCGCATGGCTGAGTCAAACAGAGCTTTTGCGCATTACCGCTGGTAGAAGGGAGTTCCGGAGATCATGGCTCGCGCGTTTTCTTTAGAAAAGACTCGCAATATCGGGATTATGGCCCACATTGATGCGGGTAAAACCACCACGACCGAACGCATTTTGTTCTATACGGGACGAGTGCATAAACTCGGCGAGGTTCACGACGGTGCTGCCACGATGGACTGGATGGTGCAAGAGCAAGAGCGCGGGATTACGATTACGTCGGCCGCGACTACTGCCGAATGGAAAAACCATCGGATAAACATTATCGACACGCCCGGCCACGTGGACTTTACAGTCGAAGTGGAGCGTTCCTTGCGCGTTCTAGATGGTGCGATCGCCGTTTTTGACGCCAAGGGTGGGGTGGAGCCGCAGTCTGAAACGGTGTGGAGGCAAGCCGACAAATATGGCGTGCCACGTTTAGCCTATATTAACAAGATGGACGTCGTCGGGGCTGACTTTGAGATGTGTATCAACCAGATTCGATCCCGCTTGGGTGCGAATCCCGTAGCGATTCAGTGGCCCATTGGTGCCGAAGATACTTTTCGCGGGATCGTGGACCTGATGCGCATGGAAGCCTATTTTTATCAGGATGACTTAGGCACTCGGGGAGAATTTGAACCGATTCCGGAGGACCTTCAAGAGATTTGTGCCGAACGCCGCCAAGTGTTGGTCGAAGCGTGTGCCGACACCGATGACGCTCTTATGGAAAAGTATTTGGAGGGCGAAGAAATCGGCATCGACGAATTGCGAGCTGCCATTCGCGTGGGGACTTTAGCGAGTAAAATGGTTCCCGTCGTGTGCGGCTCGTCATATCGCAACAAAGGGGTTCAGCCTCTCTTAGATGCGGTCGTGAGTTATTTGCCATCCCCCTTGGATGTGGGGGCGGTCCGCGGTCATAGTGTCGACGGTGAGGAAGAAATTTATCGAGAAGTGGCCGACGATGCCCCGTTCTCCGCCTTAGCCTTTAAGATTATGACGGATCCTTTTGTAGGGAAACTCGCCTTCTTTCGAGTTTACTCGGGGACGCTTAGTTCGGGTTCGTACGTCTATAATGTGACCAAGGGACGGCGGGAGCGAATCGGACGGATTCTTCAAATGCACGCCAACCATCGTGAGGAAATTTCGACGGTGTATACCGGCGACATTGCGGCGGCTGTTGGTTTGAAAGATACGAGCACGGGAGATACCCTTTCGGATGAACAAAATCCTGTCTTGCTCGAGTCGATGATTTTCCCAGAACCGGTCATTTCGGTGGCGATTGAGCCCAAGACCAAGGCAGACCAAGATAAGATGGGCACAGCATTAGCCAAATTGGCTGAAGAGGATCCGACCTTTCGGATGTTTACCGACCAAGACACTGCACAAACCATTATTGAGGGGATGGGCGAACTTCACCTTGAGATTATTGTGGATCGCCTCTTGCGAGAGTTTAAGGTGCAGGCCAATGTTGGTAAGCCGCAGGTTGCCTACAAGGAGACCATCCGTAAAGAGGTGGAAGCGGAAGGTAAATTCATTCGCCAAACCGGGGGCCGTGGACAGTACGGTCATGTGTGGGTCCGCGTAACACCGCTGGATCCTGGCTCTGGTTTCGAATTTGTCAACAAGATTGTCGGGGGGGTGGTTCCCCGTGAATACGTGTCCGCGGTCGAGCAAGGGATTCGCGAAGCACTGGACACCGGTGTCTTAGCGGGATATCCGACTATCGACTTGCGTGCTACGTTATTTGATGGGTCGTACCACGAGGTAGACTCCAGCGAAATGGCGTTTAAGATCGCCGGATCCATGGGGTTCAAGGCTGCAGCGCAAAAAGCCAACCCCGTGTTGCTTGAGCCGATTATGTCGGTTGAAGTGGTGGTCGCTGAGGAATATATGGGCGATGTCATTGGCGACCTAAACAGTCGGCGCGGGCGGATTGAAGGAATGGAGCCTCGGGTCGGCGGAGTCCAAGTGATTCGCGGATTCGTTCCGTTGGCTGAAATGTTTGGGTATGCAACCGACTTGCGCTCCCGCACGCAGGGCCGTGGCACCTACACCATGCAATTCGCGCACTACGAAGAAGCCCCGAGGCACGTGACCGAACAGGTCATTAAATCACGCAAGTAATTTCTCGGGACGGAGAAACCTATTTATTAAGGAGGATTCATTCGAAATGGCCAAGAAGAAGTATGAGCGCAATAAGCCCCACATTAACGTGGGTACGATCGGACACGTTGACCACGGCAAGACGACCTTGACCGCGGCTATTACGCGTGTACTAGCAAGCCAGGGCAAGGCCGAGTTTACGGCGTACGATCAAATTGACCGGGCTCCCGAAGAGCGTGAGCGCGGTATTACCATTGCGACGGCCCACGTGGAGTACGAGACCGACAAGCGTCACTATGCTCACGTGGATTGCCCAGGCCACGCCGACTATGTGAAGAACATGATTACCGGAGCTGCTCAGATGGATGGAGCTATCCTGGTGGTGTCTGCAGCGGATGGGCCGATGCCGCAAACGCGCGAGCACATCTTGTTGGCTCGCCAAGTTGGGGTTCCTAACATCGTCGTGTTTTTAAACAAAGCCGACATGGTCGATGACGCGGAACTGATGGAACTGGTCGAAATTGAAGTTCGTGAGTTGTTGTCGAGCTACGAGTTCCCCGGGGATGATATTCCGGTCGTGGCAGGGTCAGCCTTAAAGGCCTTGGAATGTGGTTGCGGCAAGCGCGACTGCGAATGGTGCGGCAAGATTTGGGAGCTTATGGATGCGGTCGACGACTACATTCCAACCCCGGAACGCGATACCGAAAAACCCTTTTTAATGCCGGTGGAAGACACGCACTCGATTACCGGACGTGGCACAGTGGTAACTGGTCGTGTTGAGCGCGGAACCGTTAAGGTTGGAGAAGAAATTGAGATCGTCGGACTCGTAGAAAAAGCCAAGAAATCTGTTGTGACCGGGGTCGAGATGTTCCGCAAGACCTTAGATCAAGCAGTCGCTGGAGACAACATTGGGTGTCTATTGCGGGGTGTGGACAAAGAAGAAGTGCAACGGGGGCAGGTTTTATCAAAGCCCGGTAGTATCCACCCGCACACCAAGTACAAGGCTGAGGTGTATGTCTTATCCAAGGATGAAGGGGGACGCCACACGCCGTTTTTCAATGGCTACCGTCCTCAATTCTACTTCCGCACTACCGACGTGACGGGTGTGGTAAATCTTCCGGAAGGCGTAGAAATGGTTATGCCTGGCGACAACATCCAAATGGATGTGGAGCTAATCGCACCGATCGCTATGGAAGAAGGATTGCGCTTTGCCATCCGCGAGGGTGGCCGTACTGTGGGCGCCGGCGTCGTTACGGCGGTTTTGGCCTAATTAACGAGGGGGAAATTTACGGTGGCCCAGCAAAAGATTCGCATTCGACTCAAAGCCTTTGATCATGAAGTACTCGATCAATCGGCGGTACGGATCGTGGAGACGGCACGGCGCAATGGCGCCGCTGTCTCCGGGCCGGTACCGTTGCCAACGGAAAAGACGATATACACCATATTGACCGCACCGAACGGAGAAAAGGATATCCGCGAGCAATTCGAGCGCCGAATTCACAAGCGTTTGATTGACATTATGGATCCTAGTCAAAAGACCGTAAATGCGTTAATGCGTCTTGACCTTCCGGCCGGGGTGGACATCGAGATTAAGCTGTAGTCGGGAGGGTGTTATGAAGGGATTTATTGGGACTAAAGTCGGCATGACGCAAGTATTTGACGAAACAGGCCGGGCGATACCGGTCACCGTGATCCATGCCGAACCCAACACGGTGGTGCGACAACGGACCAGCGAGAAGGATGGCTATGAAGCGGTGCAACTTGGAGTGGGTCATATTCGCCCGCATAAAGTAACGCAACCCATTCGTAAGGACTTTGAGCACCGGGGTTTAACCCCGGTGAGATTCCTTCGGGAGTTTCGGTTGCCAGGGGCTCTAAATTTGGAACCCGGCAGTCAACATCGCATTGAAGACGCGTTTGCAGAAGGTGACATCGTCGATGTCACGGGTACCAGCAAAGGTAAAGGTTTTGCTGGTGTCATCAAGCGCTGGGGTTTCCATCGGGGTCCGATGAGCCATGGTTCGAAGTACCATCGTCGCGTTGGGTCATTGGGATCGAGGACTTCCGGTGGCGGTGGACGCGTGCATCCGGGTCGTAAGATGCCGGGCCATATGGGTCACCGGCGCATTACGGTGTTGCGGGTGAATGTGGTGCGGGTAGACAAGGACCGTAACCTAGTGTTGATTCGAGGCGCTGTCCCCGGGCCTAAAGGGTCCTTGGTCATGATCCGGGAATCGGTGCGCAACCAAAAGGGAGGGAAGTAAATTGCCGACAGTGAACGTATATGACCTTAACGGCCAAGTGGTCGGCGAGATGGAACTCTCTGAAAAAGTCTTTGGGGCGCCGATTAACGTTTCATTGCTGCACCAAGCGGTGGTGGCCTTTGAGGCCAACCAACGCTCGGGACGGGCTCAAACGAAAACCCGGGCACAAGTCCGTGGCGGCGGGCGCAAGCCCTGGCGCCAAAAGGGCACGGGCCGTGCCCGCGCCGGGACCACACGGGCTCCGCATTGGAGGCATGGTGGTGTGGTGTTTGGCCCGCATCCGCGAGACTTTTCCTTGGAGTTTCCGCGCAAGATGCGCCGTGCCGCATTACGACAAGCGCTTAGCGCGAAACTACGTGATCACGAATTTACAGTAGTTCAGAATTTGGCATTGCCCGAGGCGAAAACCAAACAAGTGGTGGAACTCATTTCCAAACTAGAACTGGGAAACAATGTACTCTTCGTGACGGCAACACCAGAGGAGCATTTGAAGCTTTCGACACGGAACTTTCAAGATATGAAGGCGACCACTGCCCAGAGTCTGAATGTGTACAACTTGCTGAAGTATCACCGACTGGTCTTTGATCAAAATGCAGTGCAAGCCGTAGAAGAGGTGTTTGGCCGATGAAAACAGCGTACGACATCATTTTGCGTCCGATTATCACGGAAGCCAGTACCGACGCCATGGCCTTAAACAAGTACACCTTTGAGGTGGCTCGTGATGCCAATAAGATTGAGATTCGCAACGCCGTGGAGGAAATTTTTAAGGTCAAGGTCACCAAAGTCAACACGTTATGGCGTCGCGGCAAAGAAAAGCGCCGCGGCAACTCCGTGGGCTATACTCCAGACCGTAAAAAGGCCATTGTGACGTTGGCGGCTGGAGACAGCATCGAGTTGTTTGAAGGAGTCTGAGGTAGGAGGAGGATGAAGCATGCCCGTTCGTAAATTAAAGCCGACCTCCCCCGGGGTCCGGCAAATGACGATTTCCACGTTTGAGGAGATCACGAAAACTAAGCCTGAGAAATCCCTTACTGAAGGGATGCATCGCAAGGCTGGACGTAACGTATCCGGTCGTATTACCGTTCGGCATCGCGGTGGCGGCACCAAGCGAGTCTATCGCAAGATTGACTTCAAGCGCGTGAAAGAAGGCGTAGCAGCCACTGTGCTGGCGATCGAATATGACCCATTTCGAACAAGTCGGATTGCGCTCTTGCAATACGAAGATGGAGAAAAGGCGTACATTATCGCTCCGCTCGGCTTAAAGCCGGGTGACTCCGTGATGGCGGGGCCCACGGCGGATATCAAGCCTGGCAACGCCCTTGCGTTAACGGACATTCCCGTGGGTACCGTGGTTCACAATATCGAGCTGAAGCCGGGTCGTGGCGCCCAAATGGCACGGTCGGCGGGCACCTCGGCTCAGTTGATGGCCAAAGAAGGCAAGCTTGCCTTGTTGCGGCTCCCTTCGGGTGAACTGCGCCGCGTACCCGTGGCGGGAAAGGCCACGGTAGGACAGGTCGGCAACGTGGAACATGAGAACATCACCATCGGCAAGGCAGGACGAAACCGATGGCTAGGCAAGCGGCCTACGGTACGTGGAGTCGTAATGAACCCGGTTGACCATCCTCATGGTGGTGGTGAAGGTAAATCCCCGATTGGACGCAAGCACCCGGTGACGCCGTGGGGGAAACCGGCATTAGGGAAAAAGACTCGGAAGAAGCATAAGGCGTCGGATCGTCTCATTGTTCGGCGTAGAAAGTAAGGGAGGGATAACATGAGTCGGTCAATTAAAAAGGGGCCCTACGTGGATCCCAACCTAGCCAAGAAGGTGGAAACCCAGAACACCAAAGGCGAGAAGCGAGTGATTAAGACGTGGGCGCGGGCCTCGACCATCATTCCCGACATGGTAGGGCACACCATTGCGGTACACGATGGAAGGCGTCATGTACCCGTGTACGTGAGTGAAGAAATGGTGGGCCACAAACTGGGTGAGTTTGCGCCGACCCGTACATTTAGAGGCCATGGAGATAAGGCAGAGCGCTCCAGCGGTCTGAAATAGGAGGGCCAGTGATGCAGGTAGAGACAGAACCCGTCGCCGAGGCGCGGGCCCATGTAAGGAATGTCCGCATCGCTCCTCAAAAGGTGCGGGTGGTGGTTGACTTGGTTCGAGGCAAGAACTTGCGCGATGCGTTGGCGATTTTGAATCACACGCCTAAACGTGCATCGAGCGTCATTTCTAAAGTGATTAAGAGTGCGGCGGCGAACGCCGAAAACAATCACGACCTCGATGTCCAGGATTTATATGTGCACGCAATTTGGGTGGATGGCGGTCCGACCATGAAACGGATTCATCCGCGGAGTCGCGGGCAAGCATTCCAGATTCTTAAGCGATCGAGTCACGTCTCGGTCGTACTACGACCGCGGCATCGCGGGTAAGGGGGGACACAATGGGTCAGAAAGTACATCCCAAGGGATTACGATTAGGCATCGTGAAGGACTGGGACTCTCGTTGGTTCGGTTCCCGTACCACGACTCCCGAGCTTATCGGAGAGGACTATAAAATTCGTAAGTTCGTTAAACGGCGCCATTATGGCGCAGGGGTCTCCCGGATAGAAATCGAACGAGGCGCCGCGAACAAACTGAAAGTAACAGTTCATACCGGCAAGCCGGGGATGGTCATTGGTAAAGGGGGCGTGGGCGTTGACGCGCTACGCCGGGACCTCGAAAGCCTGACGACGAAACAGGTGAACCTGAATATCCTTGAGGTGAAAAGTCCGGAAGCGGACGGTCAATTGGTGGCTGAATCGATTGCGTCGCAGCTGGAAAAGCGGATTGCCTTTAAGCGAGCCATGAAACAGGCCGTTATGCGAGCCATGCGACAGGGCGCGAAGGGTATTAAGGTCATGGTCAGTGGTCGGTTGGGTGGCGCGGAAATTGCGCGTCGGGAGTGGACCTGGGAAGGATCGATTCCTTTGCACACCCTCAGGGCAGACATTGATTATGGATTCGCCGAGGCGCACACGACCTATGGAATCATCGGCATCAAAGTGTGGATCTATAAGGGTCAAGTGCTACCGGGATTCAAACGGAGGCCGACCGTGACTCCGGGCACTGAAGGAGGCGCTAGATCATGATGCAACCCAAGCGCACCAAGTATCGCAAGATGCACCGGGGACGGATGAAAGGGACTGCCCATCGAGGGAATCGGGTCACGTTCGGGGAATATGGGCTCCAGGCTTTGGAGCCGGCATGGATCACCGATCGCCAGATTGAGGCCGCGCGAGTGGCGCTTACGCGCTACATCCGACGTGGGGGTAAAGTGTGGATTACCATATTCCCTGACAAGCCCGTCACGAAAAAGCCTGCGGAGACCCGTCAAGGGAGCGGGAAGGGCAATGTTGAGTTTTGGGTGGCGGTAGTTAAACCGCAAAGAATTATGTTCGAGCTTTCCGGGGTGCCGGAAGATGTGGCGAAAGAGGCCCTGCGCCGTGCTGCCCACAAACTTCCGATTCACACACGATTTGTGCGACGGGAAGAGTCAGGAGAGAATGCGCATGAAGCCTAAGGAAATTCGGGATCTCAATCAGGATGAATTGTTAACCCAGTTAAAGAACCTTAAAGAGGAACTCTTCCGGCTGCGCTTTCAACATGCGACGTCCCAACTCGAAAACCCGATGCGGATTCGTCAGGTCAAAAAGGACATTGCCCGGGTGCACACGATTATGACGGAACACGACCGCAAACAGGGTCTTAAGTAGGAGGGTAGAAAATGGCAGAGCATGTAGGGAAGCGCAAGGTACGCGAAGGGACCGTCGTTAGCGACAAGATGCAAAAAACCGTGGTAGTAGCCGTTGAAACGCTAGTCCGACATCCCATTTACGGGCGGACCATGCGTCGCACGAAACGCTACAAGGCACATGACGAAGAGAACCAGTACCGCACCGGCGATAGGGTCCGGATCGAAGAAACGCGGCCCCTATCCAAAGAAAAGCGGTGGCGTGTGGTTCAAGTTTTAAGTCGAGCCGAAGACTAACGCACATCACGGGCGACAGAAAGAGGGAGAGTTATGATTCAGCCGCAAACACGGTTAGCGATTGCCGACAATACGGGTGCCAAGGAAATCATGTGCATTCGGGTTTTAGGTGGATCGTTCCGACGTTATGGCAACATCGGGGATGTCATCGTGGCCTCGGTCAAGTCGGCAGCACCCGGAGGCATGGTCAAAAAGGGTGACGTGGTCAAGGCCGTGATCGTGCGAACCAAAACGGGCCAGCGTCGAGTGGACGGGTCCTATATCAAATTCGATGAGAACGCAGCGGTGATCTTGCGCGGGGATGATCATGAACCACGTGGGACGCGAATATTTGGACCCGTCGCTCGCGAACTCCGAGAACGCGAGTTCATGAAGATTGTGTCACTGGCGCCAGAAGTTCTTTAAGCGCCGAAAGACAATGCCAAGAACCAGGAAGGGGGTGTGGCAGTGCACGTAAAAAAAGGCGATCGAGTAAAAATCATAGCGGGACGCGAGAAGGGTAAAGAGGGAGACATTATCCGAGCGATTCCCCGCGAGGACCGTGTGGTTATCGAGAAAATCAATCTCGTCAAGCGCCATCAAAAGCCCACACCGGAATTTGCACAAGGGGGCATCATTTCCAAAGAGGCTCCGATTCATGTGTCCAACGTGATGCTCGTGTGCTCGTCATGCAAAAAGCCTACGCGTGTGGCACACAAGTTTTTAGACAGTGGGAAAAAGGTACGCGTGTGTAAACGGTGTGGAGCCACGATTTAGGCTCTGCCGGGAAGAACAGGGGGACATCATGGCTATTGAGTCAGCGCTCAAGGAACGGTACGAAAAAGAAGTCGTTCCCGCTCTCATCGAGCGATTTAAATATAAGAACCCCATGCAAGTACCCAAAGTGGTCAAAGTCGTGGTGAACATGGGGGTAGGGGATGCCGTAGGGAATCCCAAACTGTTGGATGCAGCGGTCAATGACTTGACTCAAATTACGGGGCAGAAGCCCCTAGTGACGCGAGCTAAAAAATCCATCGCATCATTCAAACTGCGTGAAGGCATGCCAATAGGCGCTAAGGTAACCTTGAGAGGCCAACGGATGTACGATTTTGTGGAAAAATTGTTTTTCATGGCACTTCCTCGGGTCCGGGACTTTCGCGGGCTGTCGACTAAAGGATTTGATGGTCGAGGCGGTTATACGTTAGGCGTCAAGGAACAAATCATTTTTCCGGAAGTGGACTATGACAAGGTCGAGAAACTCCGGGGAATGGATATTACCTTAGTGACCAGCGCGAACTCCGATGAGGAGGCCCAGATGCTCCTTAGCATGTTGGGAATGCCCTTTACGCCACAAAAACAGGAGGTGGCTCGTGGCTAAAAAGTCCATGATTGCCAAGGCAAAACGCACACCTAAATATGCGGTGCGTAAATATCATCGCTGCCAGTTATGCGGACGGCCCCATGCATATATCCGAGATTTTGGCCTGTGTCGCCTATGCTTTCGGCAACTCGCGCACCAAGGGGAAATCCCCGGGGTCCGCAAGGCTAGCTGGTAACTTTGGGAAAGGAGGATGGCAGTGACTGATCCAATAGCGGACATGTTGACCCGAATTCGCAATGGGAATACGGTCTATCGGGATTTTGTGGATGTCCCGGTATCCCGCATGAAACGGGCCATAGCGTTTATTTTGAAACAAGAAGGATTCGTTCGAGATGTCGAGTTGATTGAGGATGGCAAGCACGGGATGCTTCGAGTCTATTTGAAGTATGGGCCGAACCGAGAACGAGTGATTAGCGGATTGAAGCGCATCAGCCGACCTGGACTCCGCGTGTATGCGGGACAAGATGAGTTGCCGCGCGTACTAGGTGGACTTGGTATCGCTGTCTTGTCGACATCCCGCGGCGTGATGACGGAGAAACAGGCCCGAGAAACTCGGGTGGGTGGCGAAGTGCTTTGCTACGTGTGGTAAGCCCCGCGTCCTAAAGCATGATAGAGGAGGATAACAATGTCACGGATTGGGAAAAAGCCCATCGCAGTGCCCGCTGGGGTTGAGGTAAAAATTGAGGGAAGTTACGTCCATGTAAAAGGACCGAAGGGTTCCCTTGACCGCACCTTAGAGCGCGATGTACATGTCGACTTCAAAGACGCCGTGGTGACCATTACTCCGGTGGACGATGGGGGTCGAGCGCGCGCGCAGTGGGGACTGTCGAGGACCTTAGTGGCTAACATGGTGGAAGGGGTCTCTAAGGGATTCCAGCGCCATCTTGAACTGGCTGGGGTGGGATACCGAGCGTCAAAGCAAGGGACGAAACTGGTGTTGACGGTTGGCTACTCGCATCCGGTGGAATTTGTTCCACCGGCGGGGATTGACTTTGAAGTCCCTAATCCCACCAATATCTACGTGAACGGCTATGACAAGGAACTTGTCGGAGAGATCGCGGCGAAGATCCGCGGAGTCAGGCCCCCGGAGCCCTATAAAGGTAAAGGGATCCACTATAAGGGAGAACGTATCATTCGTAAGGTTGGAAAGACTGGGAAGAAGTGAGGGATAACTAGTGTACAAGCGATTTGACAGGAACGCGGCGCGTAAGCATCGGCACCTCAGGATTCGTGGCAGGGTTCATGGAACCCCCGAACGGCCGCGCCTTAATGTCTATCGGTCAAATTTGAACATTTATGCTCAGGTTATTGACGATAGTACGGGCCGCACGCTCGCTCAAGCCTCCACATTAGAGGCTGTCATTAAAGGAGAGCCTGGCCGCCTAACGGTGGCCAAGGCAAGAATTGTTGGAAAACTGGTAGCCGAACGAGCGAAAAGCGTGGGCGTCACCAAAGTGGTCTTTGACCGTGGAGGATATCGTTATCACGGCAGGGTGCAAGCTTTGGCAGATGGAGCTCGTGAGGTTGGACTCGAATTTTAAGTCAGGAGGAACGACATGGCACGGCCACAATTTCAAGGGCAAGACCGCGGAACAAGTGAGTTTAAAGAGAAAGTCGTGGCCATTAACCGGGTAGCGAAGGTGGTTAAGGGCGGACGCCGTTTCAGTTTTAGCGCCCTGGTTGTGGTGGGCGATGAAAACGGCCGAGTCGGGGTTGGACTCGGAAAAGCAGCGGAAATTCCCGAGGCCATCCGCAAGGGAATGGAAGACGCCAAAAAGCATATGGTGCGGGTGGCACGTCTGGGGTCTACCATTCCGCATCAAGTCATTGGTGAATTTGGTGCTGGCCGCGTGTTGCTTAAGCCGGCGTCTCCCGGTACCGGTGTCATTGCTGGGGGACCCGTCCGTGCCGTATTGGAGGCGGCGGGCATCAAAGACGTTTTGACCAAGTCGATTGGAACCGCTAATCCCAACAATGTGGTGGCGGCCACCATGAACGGTCTAAGGCAACTGCACAGTGCCGAGCACCGAGCTCGATTGCGTGGACTGACGGTTCAACAGGTTTTAGGGGGGGCTCACCATGGCTAAAGTTAAAATTACCTTGGTTAAGAGTCCTATTGGCTATGCACATGATCAAAAAGACACCGTGAAGCGTCTTGGCCTAACCAAGATGTGGCGGACGGTTGAGCACGAAGACAATGAATCGATCCGGGGCATGTTGCACAAAGTGCGACACCTGGTAAAGATCGAAGACGCGACGGAAGGAGGAACTCCACAATGAGACTTCATGACTTAGCATCGAATCCCGGGGCACGCAAAACGAAAACGCGCCGTGGTCGTGGGCTTGGCTCTGGCCTAGGCAAAACCGCTGGCCGGGGACACAAAGGACAGAAAGCCCGAGCGGGCGGTTCAATTCGGCCCGGGTTTGAGGGTGGTCAGATGCCGTTGCAGCGCCGTCTACCCAAGCGGGGTTTTGTAAATCCATTCAGGGTGGAATATGAAATCGTCAACTTGGGGTCCCTCGCGATTTTCGAGGCAAACACAACGGTGACCATTGAGCTACTAAAAGAGCGCCGATTGGTCCGGAGAAATCTACCGGTGAAAATCTTGGGTCAAGGGGAGCTTGACCGACCTCTGGTGGTCCAGGCTAATGCGTACTCGAAATCTGCGAAGGAAAAAATTGAGGCGTTATCGGGACGCGCCGAGGTGATATAGAGTGGCGCAAAATGCGATGGGTGCCTTCCGAGGCTCAAATCTCAACAAGCGCATCCTATTCACATTCCTGATGCTCGTGGTATTCCGGATTGGGGCCCACATTCCCATTCCGGGGATCCACGCGGCCGTAATCCAAAGCCTTTTTACTAAGGGCGCAACAATTTTTGCGCTTCTTAACCTGTTTTCCGGCGGAGCGACGGCGACGTTATCGGTGTTTGCTTTGTCCATCATCCCTTACATTAATGCGAGTATTATTATGCAGTTAATGACGGTAGTCATTCCTTCGGTCGAGGAATGGTCTAAAGAAGGCGAAGAAGGACAAAAGAAGATATCCAAAGTGACGCGTTGGCTTTCACTCGGGTTAGGGTCCTTGCAGTCGCTGGGTATTGCGTACTACCTGTACAATTATTCGTCCAATGGTGTGTATGCATTTATACACCGCGATATCGGTACCCTGTTGCTTACAGCCTTACTGCTCTTAACGGGTTCCATGCTCTTGATGTTTGTTGGGGAAGAAATTACCGACAAAGGAATTGGTAATGGAATATCCTTGCTCGTGCTTTTTGGTATCATTTCGCGCCTACCGTTCGGTATTGAAACGCTCTTTAAATATATTACGGCGGGCGTCTTATCCTGGCCTAAGATGATCATTTTCTTGATTATTGCGGTGATTATTATTGCGGCCGTGGTCTATGTTAATGAGGGCCAACGGAAGATCCCGGTACAGTACCCCAAACGCGTGGTGGGTCGCAAGATGTATCAGGGACAATCTACCCACTTGCCGATTCGGGTTAACCAAGCCGGCGTGATCCCGGTGATCTTTGCGATTTCGTTGCTGATCTTGCCCTACACCCTGGCGCAGTTCTTTAAGGGTGGGTGGGTTCTCTGGATGCAGCACTATTTCGGATTTACGTCACCCCTTTATATCGCGGTGGAATTTATTTTGGTTGTGGTGTTTACCTTCTTTTATACGGACGTGGTATTTAAGGTCGATGATGTGGCCGATAACCTCAAAAACGGCGGAGGCTACATCCCAGGAATCCGACCCGGCAAGCCTACAGCGGAATACCTCGCCCGGGTCAGTGGTCGTCTGACGTTGATTGGTGCACTGTTCTTGGGAATTGTTGCGATACTGCCGAGCTTCGTTACGATGGGGATGGGCGTAAACCTGTATTTCGGGGGCACTTCTCTGTTGATCATCGTGGGGGTGGCGCTTGACACCCTAAAACAAATGCAAGCCCAGATGATGATGCGGAACTACCAAGGGTTTATGAAGGGCGGAGGCCGCTCATGAGGCTGGTGTTGTTGGGGCCACCGGGCGCGGGTAAAGGCACTCAGGCGAAAGAATTGGCTCAACAGTGGCAGATTGTGCATATATCTACCGGGGACCTCTTTCGTTATCACTTGGCCCACGATACCCCATTAGGACAATCCGCCAAAGAGTACATGCAGAGTGGTCGGCTTGTACCGGACAACATTACAGAGGCCATGTTGAAGGACCGGATTGAGCGTCCGGATGTGCTAGAGAGCTACGGATTCGTTTTGGATGGATTTCCCCGTACGGTGCCGCAAGGTCGTGCCTTAAAGGCCCTCTTGGAGGAACGTCAGGAGCGTCTAGACCGGGTGATCCTGATCCAAGT
Source organism: Bacillota bacterium (assembly GCA_021795465.1). GTDB lineage: Bacteria > Bacillota > Sulfobacillia > Sulfobacillales > Sulfobacillaceae > JAKADJ01. The sequence goes on along the minus strand of JAJYPK010000017.1, from coordinate 12,539 downwards.
GCCCACGGAAGTCCTTCTTGAGAGGCTTGTGGGTCGACGCACCTGTAGTCTTTGTAGGGCGAACTATCATGTGCGATACCATCCTCCAAAGGTTGAAGGTATCTGTGATCGGTGTGGAGGAGCTCTTTTGCAAAGAGAGGACGATCAGTTAGACACGGTGAATGTGCGTCTCAAGGTCTACCACCAAGAAACGGAACCTTTGGTTGCGTTTTATGAAGAGGCTGGGATTTTGGCAAGAGTCGACGGCAACCAAGAACCCGCTGTGGTCACCGAAGCGACGATCCGCGCCGCCGAAGGAGGACCCCATGATTGAACTGAAAAGCGCCAAGGACCGCGACAAGATGCGAAAGGCCGGACGTGTGGTCGCTGAAGTGCTTCAGATCCTAAAGGCAGAATGTCGACCGGGAATGAGTACGCTAGAGATGGACGCGATTGCCGACCGGGAGATTCGAAGCCGGGGCGCGGTGCCGGTGTTCAAGGGATACCGGGGATATCCCGCGAGCGTGTGTGTTTCCGTGAACCACGAGGTGGTGCATGGCATTCCTGGTCCACGGCGACTTCGTCCACAAGATTTGGTGAGCCTCGACCTTGGGGCTACGGTGCAGGGATTCGTCGGCGATGCGGCCCTCTCGTTTTTTTTGGAAGAGGCTCCTGATGAAGAGGCTTTGCGGCTGCTCACTGTGACCGAAGAGTCTTTATATAAGGGGATTAGGATGGCGGTCCCAGGAGGACATCTCGGAGATATTTCGCACGCAGTCCAAGAGCACGTCGAGCAACACGGGTTTTCTATCGTGAGAGATTTTGTCGGGCATGGGATTGGGCGCCAGATGCATGAGGAACCTCAAGTGCCGAATTATGGACCGGCGGGCCGAGGAATCTTGTTAAAGAGCGGATTGGCCTTAGCCATTGAACCCATGGTGAACATGGGTGGGCATGACGTTGACGTACTCGATGACGGCTGGACGGTGGTGAGCCGAGATGGCAGTCTATCGGCGCACTTCGAGCACACAATTTTTTTGGATGAAACTGGTCCAGAAATTTTAACTGCAATTCGCCCATAAATCCGTTAGAATGGATCGGATGGTGTCGGCTAGGTTGCTCGTAGTTTGGGAATTATAGGATTTAGAGGTTTTTTTGGGTACTATCTCAAGGAAGGGAGGAAACTGGATGGCCAAAGAGGATGCGATAGAAGTCGAGGGTACCGTGATCGAGCCACTGCCGAATGCCATGTTTCGGGTGGAACTGCCGAATGGGCATAAAGTGTTGGCCCATGTGTCAGGCAAAATACGCATGCACTTTATAAAGATCTTACCGGGGGATCGGGTAACGGTACAATTGTCGCCCTATGACCTCACACGTGGCCGTATTACCTATCGCTATAAGTAAAAATGCCCCGCGTGAGCTCTGAAGTTAAGGAGGGATAATCATGAAAGTTCGTGCATCGGTCAAACCGATATGCGAAAAGTGCAAGGTGATCAAACGTCATGGGCGCGTGATGGTCATATGCGAAAATCCCAAGCACAAACAAGTACAAGGCTGAGAGAGGAGGCAAGTTGATGGCTCGAATTTCTGGAATTGATTTACCTCGGGACAAACGCATTGAAGCGGCGCTTCCGTACATCTATGGTATCGGTTGGCCGACATCTCAACGGATTTTAGTGGATGCTAGGGTGGACCCCGACACTCGGGTCCGTGATTTGACCGAAGAAGAAGTGATTCGAATCCGTGAAGTGGTCGACCGTGATTTCCGCGTTGAAGGAGATTTGCATCGAGAGGTGCAGATGCACATCAAACGGCTGATTGATATCGGCAGTTACCGGGGCCTGCGCCATCGTCGCGGAATGCCGGTACGAGGGCAGCGCACCAAAACTAACGCGAGAACCCGCAAGGGTCCGGCCCGTACGGTCGGCAATAGGCGGAAAAAATAAGATAGGGGAGGGATTTATCGAGCATGCCACCACGTCGCGGTACACGCACCAAGCGTCGAGATCGTCGTCATGTTGATCATGGCACGGCACATATTCGTTCCACGTTTAACAACACGATCGTGACGATTACCGATCCACAAGGTAACACTTTATCATGGGCATCATCGGGACAATCGGGTTTTAAAGGTTCCCGGAAGAGTACACCATTTGCTGCCCAGATGGCAGCAGAAACCGCCGCCAAAGGGGCGATGGAGTACGGAGTTAAAGAAGTTGAAGTGCTGGTTAAAGGACCGGGGTCCGGTCGCGAAGCGGCGATCCGATCATTACAGTCTGCGGGACTCGAGGTCAGCTTAATTAAAGATGTTACCCCGATCCCACACAATGGTTGTCGTCCACCTAAGCGGCGACGAGTTTAACACAGAAAGGAAGGAGGCGCACACATGGCTCGATACACAGGACCCGTTTGCCGGTTGTGCCGGCGCGAGGGCGTTAAGTTATATCTTAAGGGAGAAAAGTGCTTTACCGACAAGTGTCCCGTTTCGCGGCGGGCGTATCCGCCAGGGCAGCATGGCCAGGGGCGTCGTAAACTTTCTGAATACGGAGTGCAGCTGCGGGAAAAGCAAAAAGCCCGCCGAACCTACGGTATCATGGAGGGTCAATTTGCACGGTATTTCGGAAAGGCCTCGAAGAAGACAGGCGTCACTGGACAGGCTTTGCTTGAATCATTAGAGCGACGGTTGGATAACGTCGTGTATCGTATGGGACTAGCCTCCTCGCGGCCGGAAGCGCGCCAGTTAGTGCGACACGGGCATTTTCAAGTGAATGGCCGACGAGTAGATATTCCTTCATATTCGGTTAAAACAGGCGATGTCGTCGAGGTCCGGGAAAATAGCCGGCAAAAGACCCGCTTCAAAGAAATGGCGCAAAGTACGTCGCGTGGTATTCCAGGATGGCTTGAGGTGGACGCGGAAGCATTACGCGGCACCGTGGTTAGAATGCCCAATCGCGAAGAGATTGATGCACCGGTCCAAGAACAGCTTATCGTCGAGTGGTACTCGCGCGTTTAATTTTTGGATAGGATGTGAAAGGGGGCGAAGGCCTGCATTGCAGGCCCTGTGAATGACCGAAATTGAGAAACCGGAAATTCGTCGAGTGGATGATGTGAAGGAACCGAACTACGGGCAATTTGTGGTAGAGCCGTTAGATCGTGGCTATGGCATTACCCTGGGGAACTCGTTACGCCGCATACTGTTGTCGTCTTTGCCGGGAGCGGCGGTGACATCGGTACGAATTGACGGTGTCCTCCACGAATTTTCGGTTATCCCCGGTGTTGTCGAAGATACCGCAGATATCATCTTAAACCTGAAGCGGTTGGCATTGAAGTTGTGGGAAGATGAACCACACACGATACGGATTGACAAGGAAGGCCCCGCCGAAGTCACTGCGGCGGACATTATGGCTGACGCCGATGTCGATATCCTAGACCCTTCCCACCATATTGCCCAGGTGGACGAGGGTGGGCGACTGTCCATGGAGATTACCGTGGCCAAAGGTCGGGGGTACGTTCCCGCTGATAAGAATAAGCATCCGGACCAAGCCATTGGCGTCATCCCCGTGGACTCGATTTTTAGCCCGGTGCAAAAGGTTAATTGGCGCGTCGAGGACACACGCGTGGGCCACATCACAGACTACGATCGCTTAACCCTGGAAGTGTGGACGGACGGGTCGTTTACGCCCGAAGAGGCCGTGTCAATGGGTGCCAAGATCTTATCGGATCATCTACGACTGTTTGTCGAATTGACCGACGGGGTCGAGGGCGTCCCAATCGGGGTTGAACGCGATGAAGATAAACATGACCGATTGTTGGAGATGCCGATTGAAGAGCTTGACCTTTCGGTACGGTCCTTTAACTGCCTTAAGCGGGCCGGTATTAATACCGTCGGCGAACTCACCGCCAAGAGCGATGAAGACATGATGAAGGTTCGAAACTTGGGTAAGAAATCGTTAGAAGAAGTGAAAGAAAAACTCGTCACTCTGGGACTCGGACTACGACCTTCTGAAGAGTAGTCCTCCAGAGTAACGTAGGGTAAGGGAGTGTAGGAAAACATGCCAGGAATGCATCGCTCGCTGGGAAGACTCGGCGGGCACCGTCGCGCCATGTTGCGCAATCTCGTGACGTCGACGTTGCGAGAAGAACGAATCGAAACCACTGTAACCCGGGCAAAGGAAGTCAACCGCGTTGTGGAGCACATGATTTCGCTCGGTAAGCGGGGCGACCTTTCGTCGCGACGCCAAGCGCTCGCGTATATTTGGGACGAAGACGTCGTAACCAAGTTGTTTACGAACATCGCCCCGCGGTATACCGAGCGTCAAGGTGGCTATACCCGGATTATGCGCACCGGTTATCGGCGCGGAGATTCTGCGCCGATGGCCATTCTTGAATTGGTATAAGTGGCTGCAATGATATTGGATCGGGTCGTGGTGTCGTATCCGGCCCAACTGCATCCCGCACTCGGCCCTCTGGATCTCACGATTCGGGAGGGCGAGTGCGTTTTCATTACCGGTCCCAATGGCTCGGGTAAAACGACGTTGGCGCGAGTCTTGAGTGGGGTCATGCAGCTTACGTCCGGTCGAATTACCAATGGCGCAGGTGAAGATATCGCCGATTGGGCTCCGGGTTACGTGGGATGGGTACAGCAAAATCCGATAGGCCAGATGGTTGGCACTACGGTGGCCGAAGATATTAGTCTCGGGCCACGGTGGCTTTCATCGACGTTGGACCAGGTGCGCCGTAAAACGTCCGCGGCATTGACCGAATTTCGTCTCGAGTCCAAAGGGAACCAGAGCATTCACGCGTTATCTGGAGGTTGGCAGCATCAGGTGGCTTTGGCCGCGGTATGGGCTCAAGATCCGGGGATCATCATTTTGGATGAACCGGATACGATGTTGGATAGACACGGATTGGGGCGCCTGATGCGATGGATTCAACATCTTCGCCAAAGAGGGTCGACGCTACTGATTTTGGGCCATAACCCCCGGTGGATGGTGGTGGCAGACCGGACCGCGGTGCTCGATCACGGTGTGTGGGCGCACGATCCGGGGCCGATTCCGATCCCGGACCAGGAATGGGTGTCTTTTGTGGACGGAGTGTTTGGGGACAACACTCGGAACCTCTCGGTCTGTGAGGTGAGTGAACGAATATGGCCTGGCCAGTCGGCACGATAAAAGTACCCCTTGCGGGTTGGCAGGTTACGGATTGGTCCTTACCCGGGCCGGGGATTTGGGGCCTCGCCGGTCCCAATGGGTCGGGTAAAAGCCAGTTTTTCAGTCAACTCGTGGCGTGGGGCAATAAACCCCAGGGCCTGCGCGTGGGGTTGGTGATGCAAAACCCACGCCTTCAATTGACGGAGGCTACCGTATGGGATCAGATGACCTGGCCGTTTCAGCGGGGATGGTCGGGGCGGATGAAGCCGGCCGTGGCAACCCGGGCGGAGCAGATATTGGCCGAGTGGCATCTAGAAAACTATCGAACTTCTGCACCCTGGGAACTCAGCGGAGGCATGCAACGCCGTCTTGCGTTGGCATCGATGGAGATCCTGGCACCCGAGGTGTATCTTTTGGATGAACCGCTTGAAGGCCTCGATTTAGAGCATCGCGTCCTTTTGGACACCAAGCTTGACCAATGGTCCAAGACCGCGTCCGTCTTGGTGTCGAGTCATGTCTGGCAATGGCTCTTGGTGCACACGGAATGGGGATGGTGGTGTGACCAAGGGCTGACGTGGGGCCGAATGGGAGAAATTTGGTATCAGCATGGGCTGTCCCCGGAATTGCCACTGGAAGCATTATGGCGCAGACTCTTGGATAAGGGAGCACCGGTAACTCCCGAGGCATGGGCAAATCTTGAGAGGGCACGTAACGAGGTGATATGCATATGCCAGAACTCACACCAGATCCCGTCCATCCCCTAACGCGGGTGCTTTCGTTAGGGGCAGGGGTAATTGCCCTCTATCTTGCCTCGCCGTGGTGGTTGTTTGGATGGGCGCTTCTCATTGGCGGCGTGTTTACTCGCCGTGGGAATTGGCGTGGTTTCACGCGTGCCCTCTTAGGGGGGGCGGTGTTTGGCGGGCTCCAAGCGTTGAATCACCGCCCCGGAGTGCCCTATTGGGATACGGCCTTAATGACTACCATAAGGTTCACGTTGATGATTATGGGTATTGCCTTAATATACGGACGGGGATCGTGGCTCAGTATGTTCAGCGCCATCGAGCATGGCCTGAAAAAGATCCTGGGTCGGAACAAAGCCGTCGGCTACGGGGTGTTAACCATGCTTCTTGGTATGGCATTCTTACCTCGTATGGTGGAGGATGTGCGCCGCATCCGTAAAGACCAAGCCATGCGGCAATCGCTGGCTGGGACACATCGTTTTAGGCCGCTTAGTTTTCTACGTCCTGTATTGGTCGAAGGATTTTTGCGGAGCGACGATTTGGCAGAAGCGCTCTGGAGTCGTGGGTGGCGCCCTACCGCGTTACCGCCAACTTCCAGCGCGGGCGGGCTCGATGGAATGATTGTCTTCGCGTGGGTCATGGTGATTGGACTGGAGGTGCATGGATGGCCCATGTGGCATTAAGAATATCCTATGATGGGACAGAATTTCATGGATTTCAGACGCAGACCGAGTACATAACCATCCAATCGGCGTTAGAATCTCATATGGGGGCTCTTTTAGGGCCGGGCCGGATCATTGGAGCGAGTCGTACTGACAGTGGGGTTCATGCGGATGAACAAATTGTGGTATGGACCGGACCGTCAATCATCCCCCTGGAACGCCTAGGTTGGGTCCTAAACCAACGTTTGCCGGTGTCGATTCGCGTACACAATGTTGCGAGGGTTCCCTTGGGATGGGACCCACGTCGGGTCGTCTCCAGCAAATTCTATCGATATCAAATTTGGCGGGGGCCGGTGCCGGCCAGGTGGGCGCGCTTCGTCCATCGAGTGGACGAGCCCATGGCGTGGGATTACTTACAAGAGGCCGCTCGCCTGTTTGAAGGGAGTCATGACTTTTCCGGTTTTCGATCTGAGGGTTCATCGGCTAAGACCACTCAGCGAGACGTGTATACTAGCACGTGGGAGATGGGTCAAGAAGGAAGGTTATGGATTTACCGGGTAGGTGCGAATGGGTTTTTGTACCATATGGTGCGATTAATGGTGGCTGCGATGATGGATGCCGCGAAAAGTGGGTCATTAAGGGCTCTTAATGAAGCGTTAGACTCTCCCACTCCGCAAAACAGGGCTAAAAAGCTGGCTCCGGCTCGTGGCCTCGTCCTAGAGCGCATCGATATTCGCCCGGAGTCATGGCAGCAAAGAGACATTGGAGAGGAGGATGATCGGTGTTTCGGGAAATGGTACTAGGATTAGGCAACAACCGAGCCGTATCGTCTGTAGTCAAACGGTATGGAATGCAAATGGGCGCAGCTCGGTTTGTTGCGGGAGACAGTCTAACATCAGCGATTCAAGTCACCCGAGACTTGAATCGCCGAGGAATTCTTGTGACACTCGACCACTTGGGGGAGGCAGTTCGTGAAGAACGGGCGGCGACTCAAGCTCGCGATAGCTACTTAGCCATGCTGGACCAAATAGCGAGCACCCAAGTCAAGGCCAACGTTTCGCTGAAGCTCACAATGATGGGCCTAGCAGTGTCTGAAGAATTGGCGCGGCAAAATTTAATTGTTATCGCGCAAAAAGCCCAAGAAGCCAAGAGTTTTGTGCGGATTGACATGGAAGATTCGTCGGTTACCAGTGTGACCGTTGCCCTCTTCCAGGAAATTTGGCGCCAGTATCCGGCGCATCTCGGGCTGGTGTTACAGTCCTATTTATATCGCAGCCAAGATGATTTGAAACAGCTTTCAGATCCGCCAAAGAATTTTCGTATTGTTAAGGGAGCATATCAGGAGCCCGTGTCTGTGGCATTCCCATCCAAGACGGATGTCGATGACAATTATGTTGAGCTGGTGAAGCAATCCCTGGATCTGGGAAACTACACGGCCATCGCTACGCACGACGAAGCGATTATTGGCCGTGTGTTAAAAGTGATCCATCATCTCGATGTTCCACGTGACCAATTTGAGTTTCAGATGCTGTATGGAGTGAAATTGCCGGTGCTGGAACAATTAGCGCGTGAAGGGTATACCGCTCGTGTGTACGTGCCGTTTGGACAGGACTGGTATGCGTATTACGTGCGGCGTATTGCCGAACGTCCTGCCAATTTGTTGTTCTTCGCCCGAGCTCTCATTAATCGCTAGATAGATACCAGTCAAGAATGCCGGGGAAGCTACCTCTTGTGGGTGGCTTTTCTTGGTTTAGGCACGGAACAAAATTCTTGGTACGACGTGATTGACACGGAAAGATAATATAGCTAAACTTACTGATGGCGTATATTACGTAACACTAAATATATAGGTGGTGAATCAACGTGACAAATCGGGACCAAATGATAGATGGGCTGGAACACATCTTCTCTCAGATTGCCCGCCGATTTCGTAAAATGCACGATGATTCCTTAACCTTCGGGCAGTTTTCCGCATTGGCCACGCTGTATCACGAAGGTTCGATGCCGATGGGAACCCTCTCCGAGCACCTCGGAGTGTCGATGGCCAGTGCGACGGGAATGGTAGACCGTTTGGTTCATGCTGGATGGGTAGAGCGTGGACGCTCGCAAACCGACCGGCGCGTGGTTTGGGTGGAACTAACGGATAGCGGGCGTGAGAAGATGGCATCCAAGCAAACGGTCCGCCATCAGCAAATCCAGAAATTGTTTGCGCCCTTAGGCGAAGCAGATTTAGAACACTTAAAAGAAATCTTAGAGCGTGTGGTAGCCGAGATGGAAACTGACGAAAAGTAGGAAAGAGGGGTCTCATTTGGGTTTACTGATCGCGGGGCTGCTTGAAGCGCTCATTGCCATAATGGTGGGTCTTTTCCTACTGTCATCCTCCAATATCCCCCATGTGTTCGCCGGGGTAGCGTTCGGTGTCGGCGCTCTGGTGTTGGTATTAACCTTGCTTTTGGGAAGGAAATCTCAAGGGAGATCGTCGGATACCACTGACCGGAATCCGGAACCAGAGGCTTTGGCAGTACGGATTCCTGTGGAACAAACACCTGTCACAAAAACCGCTCCAACGCCATCATCGCTTCCTCCTGAGGAGGCAAAAGACGGGGCAACTACGGCCTTAACGGCGACAAACCGAGAACTACCGACGGCCCAGTCTTTCCTTCATGATGTAGTGGTGCGGTCACGTTGGCGGTATCGAGCACGTGACGCTCAGACGCGCGCGACGACATTAGCGGAGCTCGTGGTTCATGAAGGGAACCAGGACGGTAGTTTCAAGGATGAACGGCCACGACAACTCCGGCGTCTTTGTGACTTGGCCATCTTGAGTCAGGGTTTTGAGGCGTGGGCTGACGGAGACCAACCGAGTTTTCGGTTAGACCAGTATGGTAAGGCACATAGTGGCGAGGAACTTGACGACCGTATTGTCGAATTACGTCGAGAAAAAGAGGCGTTGGAGGGAGAATCTCTGCGCTGGGCGGAAACCTTGACCGATTTCGACGACCCTTATCGGCGCTCTCTGGCGGAGCGGATGCGCTTTGAAAAATTACGGGATTTAGAGGAACGCATGGAAGAAGTCATGCTATTGGAGATGGGTTACGAGACCATGCGAGCGAAGGAGGAGCCGTAATGCCGCGTTGGGTTTTAATGCTGGTGGCTCTGATGGGGGTGATTTCGCTCGGGGGCATCGCAGGCTGGTACGCCTATGAAAACGCAAACTATGTCTCGAGTGGGTACGCATCCGTGACATCGCCTTATGTGTGGATTAAGGCACCGAAGGCGGGGCAGATCATCGCCGTAAAGGTCACCCCGGGACAACCGGTCAGTAAGAACCAGACATTGTTCCTGGAATCGGGGGGGATTGCGATTCGTGCAAACACCTCTGGCGTCGCCGCGAGCATCGCGGTGACCGGGGGGTCTTCGGTGACCTCAGAGGAAGATCTTGGTGCGCTAGTAAATATGAATCGCGCAACTGTGGTGGCGGAAGTGCCGGAATCCAGGGCTCGCAAGGTGTCTTTGGGTCAAACCGTTACCGTGCATTTATCCCAAGACCCAGGTGTCAATTATCGAGGGGTGGTAAGTCACATGGGAGCGGTGACGCTAGTGACCCTGTCTCCGCTGCTCCAGGTCGGTAGCTTTGCCAAAGCCCGGCAATGGATTCCGATTACGGTCTCCTTGGTAAACCGCCCGAGGAATTTACGCGATGGGGAAAACGCGACCGTTAAGATTCATATTTAAGCCAACGAGAAAGGGGGGACCAATGCTATGGTGACGGAAAGTCAAACCCAGCGACATTGGGGCGTGGCACTCGCGGTGTTAGTGATTGGCGGCTTTATGGCTATCCTCGATAGTTCGATTGTGAATATCGCCATCCCGACACTAGAGAACGTGTTTTCAGTGAATACGGCGCAGGTGCAATGGGTGGTGACCATCTACCTGTTGGTTTTGGGTGTGGTGGTGCCGGCTGCCGGGTACCTCGGAGACCGGTTTGGATATCGGAGCGTGTACGTGGCGGCTTTAGTCATTTTCACTATCGGGTCTGCCTTGTCGGGATTGTCGTGGAGCCTCAACGTATTGACGGTGTTTCGGGTGGTGCAGGCCTTGGGTGGCGGCCTTATTATGCCAATTACGATGGCCATGGTGTATAGCATTGTGCCTCGTCGACAAATTGGCACGGCGATGGGGTTCTGGGGATTGGCCATTATCGTAGCCCCTGCGATTGGCCCGACTTTAGGGGGTTACTTAGTCGAATATGTGAACTGGCGCTTAATTTTCTACATTAACGTTCCGATTGGGATCCTGGGAGTTTTGTTGGCCTATATGTTCGTGCCAAAATTCCCCCGGGTCAAAACTAGCGCATTCGATTTTCTGGGCTTTTTGTTGACTGCCAGTGGGCTCTTTGGATTGCTGTTGGCGCTTTCTGAGGGTGAAACCTGGGGCTGGGGATCGGAACCCATCGTACTACTATTGACCGCGTCAGGGTTTCTCCTACTCTTGTTTGTACTGTGGGAGTTTCGGGCTAAACATCCGTTACTGGATCTTCGCGTGTTCAAGTTTGGATCCTTTGGGCTGTCCAATGTCCTGGTGGTGTTGGTGGTTGTCGCGATGTATTCCGGGGTGTTCTATGTCCCGCTGTTTTTGCAAACCATAGTAGGGTTCGGGGCGATGAAAACGGGTCTCATTATGATGCCGTCCGCATTTGCCTCCGCGCTTATGATGCCGATTGCGGGGCGCATTTACGACAAAATTGGGGCGCGGGCGCTGGTATTTAGCGGGATGACTTTGTTGGCCGTTACCACATATCTGCTACACAACCTGTCGACCGGCACGTCGGTCGGTCAAGTCATTCTTTGGCTTACGCTCCGTGGTGTTGGGATGGGAATGGCGATGATGCCGGTAACCACGGCAGGCATGTCGGCTGTACCGACTGAACATGTGGGGGGAGCCTCGGCCATTAATAACATTATGCAACGGGTGGCGGGGTCCTTTGGCCTGGCTGGTCTTACCGCGTTGTTGCAGCACCAATCCACCATGCATGCTCAGATGCTGGCATCGTCTTATACACCAACATCCGCGAGTGCCACGCAATTGTTCCATGGACTCCAAGGCATGATAGCGGGGGAAGGAATTCCGGGCATCCAAGCGCTCCACATCACGATGACCACGCTTCATGGAATGATTGAACAACAAGCTTTTGTGATGGGCATCGACGATGTGTTTGTCGCGGCTTCTGCGTTCATTGTGGTGGGAGCGGTGTTGTCATTGGCCTTAAAGACGTATCGTACCCACGGGGGTTCTGCTCGGACGATGGCTTGAGAGCAATCCCGGAAAAAAGCTGGTTCATGATGACGGGTGTGCCGAGCCACACTACCTAAACATGTAAGGAGAGAACAACGTGAAACAAGGTCGCTTAATCCTCATCAATATCCTAATCCTGGTTGCGGTTATCCTGATCGGCGGATTGGGCGCGTATTACTGGAGCCAAAGTTACAATTATGTCAGTACCCAGGATGGGGCGATATCCGCTCCAACGATTCCGGTGCCGGCATTAGCACCAGGCACCATCGAAGGGCTTAGTCTACATGTGGGACAACGGGTTACGAAAGGGCAGATCATTGCCCAAGAAACGGTCGCGGGAACGTCTTCGTCAGCGAAATCCTCTTCGAAGAGTACGGCCACGACATCTACCGTAAATGTCGTGGCACCGGTGACGGGAACGGTTGCCACAGTCTCTGCTACCAACGGCCAAATGGTCGGCACGGGAACGCCGCTCTTTACCGAGGTGAAATTAAACCAGGTCACGGTGGTCGCCAATATCCCGGAAAGCAAAATTCGTCATGTGAATGTAGGTCAGACAGCCACCATTTATGTGGATGCACATCCCGGCGTCTCCTTTACCGGTACGGTACAGGCTATCCAACCTACCACGCAGTCATTTTTTTCGCTGATCCCTACGGCTGCCACTTCCGGTACGTATACCAAAGTGACGCAACGAATTCCGGTCATTC
>JAJYPK010000134.1 GCA_021795465.1 Bacillota bacterium | reverse complement strand
ATTAAAAAAGAATAAGTCGGTCTCGCCTCTGTCCGCGATTCCGCCAAAACGTAAAGGAGCGACTCCATGCTAACTGAGACCCCTTTAAGCAATCCTTTACGGGAGGGCCTTTTAGATGGTCGGCGACCTCAACCCTTCACCTTGGTGATTTTTGGGGCCGCCGGTGATCTGGCGCACCGTAAATTGTTTCCAGCACTGTATAATCTTATGCTGGATCATTGGCTCCCCACGCACTTCAACATCGTGGGCATTGCTCGCCAGCCCTACACCGATGAAGAATTTCGTCGCGAAGTAAAGACCTCGATCAAGAAATTCTCCCGGCGTCCCTATGGGCCGGAGGAGTTTCAATTGTTTGCTGACGAAACCCACTATATTACCGCGGATTTCGACGATTCGAAGGCCTATCAACAGTTGAAGAAGCTACTCACGACAATGTCGAAACGACAACAGATTCCCTCCAATTATCTCTTTTACATGGCTACCCCGCCGAGCTTTTATCCCGTCATCGCAAGGCATCTCGGCGAAGTCGGTTTAAATCACGACGCCGACGAAAATAGTTGGGCACGAGTCATCGTGGAAAAGCCATTCGGGCGCGACCTGGCCTCGGCAGAAGATCTAAACACCGATCTCCACCATGTGTTCGAAGAACGTCAAATCTTCCGTATCGACCACTACCTGGGAAAAGAAACCGTACAGAACATCTTGGTATTCCGGTTTGCCAACGGAATCTTTGAACCGCTCTGGAATCGTCAATACATTGACCATGTTCAAATTACGGTGGCCGAATCACTCGGGGTCGAGGGCCGTGGCAGCTATTATGATAATGCTGGAGCCATTCGCGACATGGTCCAAAACCACATGCTACAACTCATGTCGCTCATCGCCATGGAGCCTCCGGTGGCCTTCGACGAAGATGCCGTCCGGGATGAGAAGGTGAAAGTGCTCCGTGCCATTCGACCATTTACTACGCGTGACATTCTAGACCACACCGTCCATGCTCAATACGAATCGGGCTTCATTGACGGGACCCCGGTGCCGGGATTTCTCGATGAACCGGACATTGCGTCGGATAGTCGTACCGACACCTATGTCGCCATGCGACTCTTAATTGATAACTGGCGGTGGGCTGAAGTACCGTTTTATCTACGTACCGGTAAGCGATTGGCCAAACGTGCGACCGAAATTGCGATCCAATTCAAGACAGCCCCGCATCGTTTTTTCAATCAAACCGCAACCCCAGAATTAGAGCCCAACGTGTTAACCTTAAAGATACAACCGGATGAAGGGATTGCGCTCCGATTTGGTGCCAAGGTGCCGGGCCCGATGGTGCGCATCCGCACCGTAAATATGGACTTCTTGTACGGGACGTCTTTTGCCGATGCTGCCCCCGAAGCCTATGAGCGGCTTTTATTGGATGCCATGGTAGGCGACTCGACACTCTTTACCCGCAAGGATGAAGTCGAGGCAGCATGGACGTTGGTCACCTCAATCATGCAAGGGTGGGCCCGAGCCAAAAATCCGGTCGCCACCTACGAGTCCGGGACTTGGGGTCCACGGGAAGCCGAGGAACTTATTGCTCGCGACGGATTTCGTTGGAGGCGCCCCTGAGACCATCATTAACCGTAAGGGAGGAATCCACGTGACCACACCCAAGACTGTCTCCTGGTCCGCCTCCGATCTGAAGGGTCCCCTTTTGATGGAGGCGGTTAATACCGTAGTGCCCAATGCCCTGGGTGGTATTAAACCGATTGCGTCCACCGTACTCACCTTGGGACTCTATGTCAAAGGCATGGCATCCCAAGATTGGCTCGATATGGCCCAGCAAATTGGGCAGCATCATCCGTCTCGCATCGTGGTGATTAACCCGGCCGACCCCATCGGTGAACCGCGGCTGGATGCCAGTATTTCTGCCACACTCACCCAACGACGAACGACAGACATCCCTACCCTATTTTCCGAATGCATGGAGCTTAACCTCAAAGGCGGCTTAGCTACCCACTGGATCGATCTGATCCAACCCCTCATTAGACCGGGACTCCCTGCGTATCTATGGTGGATGGGGCTTGCGCCACTAACCGGGTTTCGCTGGGATCTCCTGAGTACCACGGGATTTACGCACCTCGTAGTCGATACCGAGACGCGCGATTGGCAGGCCTGGCTCCCCTTACTCCGCGATGCCGTCGCGCATCAGATGAAAGTGGACGATTTACACTGGCAGCGGCTTTCAGAGCTTAGGCACCATTGGGCACAATTGGGTGACCACTCGATGGGGATGCGTGCCATATTGGAGATGAACGCCCTTGAAATCACATGGAATGCGGAGAACCCTACGCATTGGATCTGGTGGTTAGCGTGGATCGCAAGTCGCATGGATTGGACACTTATGCTCAATGAGTCCCACATGCCGGTATCGATTCGGATGGACGGTCGGTCGATCCCGGTTACCATGCAGTGGGGCAACGAATCCTCGGTGCGCCTTATCGCCGACGGCAAGGAGATTCACACGAGCATGTCCAAGGAGCGGTTAGTCAGTGATATCGTCCAAAACGGCCATCCCGTGTATCACTTGGACGAACATTGCACCACGTCCAATGTAAAGCAAGACATGTTGCAAATCTTGAATCGAGGACATGACGTCCTGTTTCAAGAGGCTTTAGCGTGTCTCGTATCGGTTGATGAATCTATTGGAGGTGAGCAACATGCCTGAACCCGTGCTCCATGAAACCGACAAGATACCCGACTTGTTGCAAGACATGGCGGAGTGGCTTAGTCACGAGGCCAAGGAAGCCGTCCGAGACCATGGTCACTTCTTCATTGCGTTATCGGGGGGGAGCACCCCACGCCAACTCTACCAACTACTGGGATCACCGCAATGGCAAAGGACGTTGCCGTGGGATAAAACCGCTCTTTTTTGGGGCGATGAACGGGATGTGCCACCCACTCACCCCGATAGCAACTATCGGATGGCCAAGGAGTCGCTGTTAGACCGCTTGACAATCCCGCCGTGGTTGATCTCGCGGTGGCACACCGAACTGGCGTGGCCACTGACCTTAGCCGATCAGGAACAGAGCTTGGACCGTTGGCTTCCTAAAGCGTTGGGCGTGCCCCAGTTTGATGTGGTACTCCTAGGGCTAGGACCCGAAGGACATACGGCCTCTTTGTTTCCGGACTCCCCTATTTTGGACGGTAAGCGTTGGGTGGAGCACGTTTTTGTACCATCTCATGGGGTGTGGCGCTATACGCTCGGGCTCCCTACCATTAATACGGCCCGGCACTGCGCATTTTTGGTCACAGGTCAACCCAAGGCCGCCATCGTCAGAAAAATTTTAGATAACCCGAACGGGACACTGCCGGCATCGTTGGTGCGGCCCCAGGACGGTCTCGTGCATTGGTTCTTGGATGGGGCGAGCGCCATTCGGGTGCCGCGATGATTCCCCTGGATCCGTCCCATGCCGAGTTTTTACTCGTCTCATTTGAAGGCCCCGATGCTTATGCGCAGGCCGGTGGTCTTGGAGTCCGCATGACGGGCCTCTCTGAGGCTTTAGTAGCCCGCGGCTTTGGCACACACTTCGTGTTCTTTGGCGACCCGAACCTGGATCCGATCGAAGAGCGCGGGGCGCTGCGGCTCTTTCGGTGGGGTCAACACATTTGTGCGCGTTTTCCGCTTGGAGTGTATCATGGCGAGTACGAAAAACGGGACTACCTGCAAGCCACCTTGCCCGAATTTGTGACCCAACTCATGAGCGATTTGGTGGCGCAAGGAAAACGCCTCGTGATTCTTGCAGAAGATTGGCAGACCGTCCCCGCCCTCCTTGAAACGAGTGATCGGTTGTGGAAACACGGACTTCGAGCTCATGCCACCCTGATTTGGAACGCCAATAACACCATAGGTTTTGACACCATTCAGTGGCCACGTCTCCAATATGTGTCTCAACTCACCACCGTGAGCCGGTTCATGAAGCACACCATGTGGAATTATGCCGTGAATCCGACCGTCATCCCCAATGGAATCCCTGACGAAGCCTTCGAACCGAGATCCCCAAACCAAAAAAACCCCTTGCTCTCTCTTTACGCCGATCTCACGCTCGTCAAGGTGGCGCGATTTGACCCCGATAAGCGCTGGACCATGGCGATAGATGCTCTGGCTCTCTTGAAAGCATCAGGCGTTCGGGCTCGGGCTATCGTCCGAGGAGGGATAGAAGGGTATGGCGACGAAGTGCGACAGCGCGCGCGGTCGCGCGGTCTGACTTGGGAATCGGTAGCATACCGGCTGGGTTTTGAAGAAGACCTCGCCGCATCGTCTGCCGACATCCTCGAAGTGAGCAACCGGATTCCCGATTCTGTATTGCGAAGCCTTTATCACCATGCCGACGCGGTGTTGGCTAACTCTGGCATGGAACCCTTTGGTTTGGTTGGTCTTGAAGTCATGGCGCAAGGCGGAGTGGCCATAACCGGAGCCACCGGTGAGGATTATGCCATCCCCTATTACAACGCCTTGGTCGTCGATACCGATAACCCCGAAGAACTGATGCATCATGGGATGTTACTGATAGAAGACCCGACGATAGCCAAGCGGATCCGCGCCCATGGCCCAGAGACTGCGCAACAATATCGATGGCAGGTAGTACTTGATGGCCTCCTGTATCGAATCCAAGATTTTCAGACCCATTGGAAGTAATCCTCCGCGCGTCTTTATCACAAGTCATCCTCCATTGAAGGAGTTTCTGACCCCATGGATCACTTAATGGTATTCGATATTGACGGCACGTTAATCAATGTCCAAGGCGCGGGACATCGCGCCATGGACCGTGCCTTCACGGATTTTTATGGCGTCGCCCATGCGTTCGAAGGGATAAGTTTTGCAGGACAAACTGATCGGGGTGCACTCAATCTCGCCGCGCAAAGACATCACGTCACGATCCGCTCCGAAGACCTTCACACTTTCCAGACGCTATTTGCCTCACACCTTCAAGAAGAACTCCAGCGTGCTCCCGGTCACGTGTTACCTGGTCTCCCCGACCTTTTGTTTCTGTTGCAATCCGAGGGATTTTATCTGGCGTTGGGGACTGGTAATTTCAAAATTTCGGCCTACCTGAAACTAGCCCCCTTCGATATGGCTGGATTTTTTCCGGCGGGGGGTTTCGGTGATGATGGAATCACCCGCCTAGAAGTGCTCACCTATGCGATTAAACGTGCCGCTACCCATTACCAGAAAACTTGGGATCGGGTTACCGTGTTCGGAGACACTCCCGGAGATATGCAGGCAGCACGTTCTCTGCAAGCTTTCGGTTTGGGTGTGGCAACCGGTCCGTACTCAAAAGCTGAACTAGAATCCGGTGGGGCTCAGGCCGTGTTGAACGATCTGAGCAATCTAGACTCCGTAAGGAAGCAGCTTGGCTCATGACCACACCTTATCAGAAATCTTCGTTCGAAAGCCGCATAACCTGGGATGGGGTGCCCATTCACACCGTGCCGCAATCTCGCAATCCTCTGGTCGTATGGGTTTTTTCTTCGGAGGCCCCACCCTTCCCACGGGGAGGCCTCGCCCGCCACATCGATCGTCTGGCCCGCTATCTTATTCACCGAGGGCATCGGGTGCGCGTCGTGGTCCCCTACCCCTTATCTGTCGGAACTAACCCGGACTCTACGGGGCCCGATAGGCAAAACCGACTCCCGTACGAAATTTGGGATGTAAAAGACCTACCCCAAGTCCTCCCGGACTTCCTCGAGAACTCCGTCGTCCATGTACACGACCCCGCTCTTTGGGAAAGTGCCCGGGACTTTTCCAAGAGGCAGGGTGTCCCTCTCATCGTAACCTGGCACACTCTCTATGGGTCTTGGATTCGTGCGTTATCCGACATCCCCAATGTGCATCTGATCGACGAAGAACGTAGGATGATCCAAGAAAGCCGACACCAGATCTGGGTCAGTCATTATCTTCTGAACCAAGCGCGGGACCTTCACGGCCCCCTTAATTTTCGGCATCGGGTAATCGGAAGCGGCATATCGTTTCCCGAAATAAATGGCGCACACCTTCAGAGAGGTTTTCCGGATGTGCTGTTCCTGGGACGCCTCGAGCCGGAAAAAGGTATAGATTGGCTTTTTATGGGGCTTTTTGATTTGATAGGGCACAATCCTGATTTGCAAGTTGTCATTTGCGGTAATGGGTCGTGGCACCGAACATTGCAACAAGAAATCCATACGCACGGGTGGCAACATCAGGTACACGCGGTGGGCATGGTGGGAGACGAGGAATTAACTCAGTACATCATGACCGCCAAGATGGCCGTGTTGCCCTCCCGATTTGAACCATTTGGGTTGAGTGCACTCGAGACGATGGGTTCGGGCCTGGCCACTATTTTAGGACCCGCACCGGGATTTCGTGAATTTGCCATCCCAGGCCAGAATTGTGTGGTAGTAGAAAGCCCAGACGAATTGTCGCGAGCCATTCAGTGGTTGCTGGACAGCCCCGACCGACGAAAAAAACTGGCCGCATCTGCCCAAAATTTAGCGGGTCCCTGGCATTGGAGTCGGATTGGAAGCCAAATCGAATACGAATACCAGTGGGCTCTTGATGACAACCGGAAAAAATGAGCAGAAACGATGAGACGAGCCCTAATCAATGGCAACCCAAGTCGTGCCATTCGTCTTGGGCTTTCACCATGCGCAATTTTTTGGTTTCCGCATAGGGGCCAACGGAATCATACTAAATCGATATCCATCCCGATTTGGCATCCACGTAGACGACGATTTTAGTTGGATCCATGACAAAAAACTGTGGGTTCCCCACCTAGACCATGCCCCCGGTAGACTTGTAGCGCTCACCCAACTGAACAATTCCCCCCAGGGCGTAACCTAATTTAACGTGGGCGTTGGCCACGGCAATAGTGTTTCGATAATATGGTCGCTACGGACAAATCTACCGGAGTGACATCTCGGTCGTTGGTGGACTTTGTCCGTAATTTTGTCGATTCAGACCAGTCTCGGGAGTGCCTTGACACCGCGGGGTTTGAGTGTCCCAGAGTTTTCAAGCTTGTCGAATGCTTCACCGGAATTCTCCCTCGGTTTTCTCGTATGCTGTCCCTACCTCTCCAAAATGGGGGGGAATCGAGTGCAGGGGGAGATTTCGTGAGACAATGGATTACATGGTGGAGCGGATACTTGGCCGCATACTTAGCCAAAAAAGAGGGCAACGTGTTCATCGAAAACGGGATTTGGATCATTATTGTGGTGCTTGCGATGATAATTCCTATCGAAGCGTTGCGAAATGCCTTAGTCAACGCGTTCGGCCAAATTACCAGCAATCTCAATACCATTCCATAGCGGGGAATGCGTTCGTGGAAATTCTCTTGGTCCTACCCATTTTTTGGCTCGTAATTGTTGGAGTCATTAGCACCTTTCACTATGTTGCCGAAGCGTACGCCGTAGGTCAGGCAGCGGAGTCTGGAGTGGTGACCATGGCTGGTGGAGGTTCCAATTTCTCTGTACAACAGGCGGTGGATTTGTCTCTTATCCGTGATGGGTATGGATTAGCCGGGGTTGAGATCAAGACCGATACCGCCAATAAATTGGCTTCGGTTGAAGTGGTTTTGCCGCTCAACGCAAGTTTGCCGATGATGCCACGCCTGGTAGCCGAGATTCGCAGCAGCCAGATAGTGGGAACGAAGGGCGGTGGGGGCAATCCGGGACCATGGTGGTAACATGATGGTATGGGCTTTGGTTGTCTTGGCGGGGTTCTTGGCAGTGGTCCCGGTGGCAGTGGCCACCGGGACTCTGCTCGTGAAACAAGTACAGTTAGCGGATGCAATGGACAATGCGGCCACGGCCGCAGATGCCATGCATATCACGAGTCCATGGACCTATCGTGCTATGACTCGCCAGGATCTAGGGTCTAGTGCCTGTCACCTCGACACCTTCCGTGTGATCAATGGTCGTATAGCGGCAACCATGACGGTCCAGATCTCTCTCTTGATGTGGGGACGCACGGTCGTTATGCCGGTTTCCGCGAGAGTCAATTAACTCATCTAAACCACTTGGGTTACGCGGGTCGCTGCTTTAGCGTGTCGGGGGTGGGGTCGTTTCCTGTGATAGGCGGTCGCGTGAGTCTCCATCAAGGCCGCAATTTGCGGGCATCAGGGTTTGCATCGACGCGTACGACATGGCTTTTTGTTTCGACGCATCCCCCCTGCGTGCGACCCGTCGATGGCCTACTTGCGCCATCCACCCCGGAAGGTCGTGCCGCCACATCCCGGCTAAGTTTTCGAAGGCATGCCGTGCTGATCCAGCAGGAACTAAACCGTTGGGTGAGATACCCATAGTTCAAGAGCTTCAACAGAGTTTTCGGGTAGAGTAGAAGACCCCTTGCGGGAGAAGCGATGGACTGGTTCTCAAGCAACATGGGATCCATGCAAGGAGAGATCGAACCATGCCAACACGATAGGAACGAAGAGAGAGCACGTTAAGAGCAACGCTAGGGGGCACGGTCTTGGAAGTCCGTCGTTTGTGCAGCGATGAACTGGAATTGTTGGTCCTGGTCCGGATAATCGCTACCCCAATCGCCCGCTAGCGGCGTATACAGGGAATATTCCTGTTCGGTCAAAAGCCGCGACACCGTCATGGAACTCACCGGCATGCCCTAGGCGAAAGCATGCGCGAGATGGCTCACACTCAAGCTTTTGGTCAGATGAGGGGTGAGACTCCAGATTATCCTGCGTGTCGGTCGCCACGAGGTTAAGCAGCGAAGACACGATCCCGACGTAGGTGTCCATGATCGCCTTGCGCCCACAGGGGCGACGGTTTCAGGTCTTCGGCAAAGTTAAATTGTGAAGATTAGGCAAATTAAATGAGACGCCATATTTCGGCGCTGTCCTCAAAGACGGTGTGGGATAAGGCATTCCGCATCGGGCGAGTGGGCATGGTACGAGACCGGTCGCGAGCGGCCGGTT
>JAJYPK010000133.1 GCA_021795465.1 Bacillota bacterium | reverse complement strand
TCTTCTCCACGCCTATGGGGTGTCCTTGCCGCCAGACCCGGAAGAGACCTGGACCCGGTGGCAACAAGAGGGGGCGACCGTGGTGTGGGTGGCGCGGGACAGCCAGTGGGTGGGCACGATGGCGGTGGCCGATTTTGTCCGCGATGACGCGGTAGACCTCATCCAGGCCCTGCATCGCCGCAAGATCCAGGTGGCCATGCTGACGGGAGACCAAACCCGGACGGCCGAGGCCGTCGGTCACAAGCTGGGCGTGGATCGGATTTTTGCCGAATTGATGCCGCAGGACAAAGCGCGGGTGATCGAACAATTGCGTCACGAAGGCTACCATGTGCTCATGGTCGGGGATGGGATCAACGATGCCCCGGCATTGGTTGCAGCGGATGTCGGGATGGCCGTCGGTTCGGGAACCGATGTCGCCATTGAGGCAGCCGATATTACGTTGATGGCACCCGAAATTTCAGGAATCCTGCGGGCACTGACGGTCGGCAAAAAGACGCTCGGCAAGATTCGGCAAAATCTCTTTTGGGCCATGATTTACAACGTGATTCTCATCCCCTTGGCGGCACTGGGGTACCTGTCCCCCATGATTGCGGGGGCCGCGATGGCTTTCAGTTCGGTCTCGGTGGTCAGTAACTCGTTGTTGCTCCGCGGCATGCACCTGCCCACCGGCGAGACGCAGAGCCTCTTGCCGGTGGGACAACACGTCTGACGGTGGTCAAGAATAAGACCTGATGGGAAGGAGGAACCATATATGGAACGTGTGGAATTGCCCATAAAGGGCATGACTTGCCATCACTGTGTGATGACGGTGACCCAAGCGTTGAAAAGTGTGGAGGGCGTTCGGGCCGCGGAAGTCAATTTGGAAGGGGCCTGGGCGAAGGTGACCTTTGATCCCACCAAGGCGTCCCGCACGGATTTGGCCCAGGCGGTTCAGGCAGCAGGGTACCAGGTTGAGTAAAAACTCGGGGGGCCACTCGGCGACGGATGAAGTCGTGGCAGGGTGGCTTCATCTGATGTCAATCGGGTCAACGCTCAACGGAGAGGGCGATCGTGGATGTCCTCCTGAGCCCTAACATCCACCATGGAGACAGAGTGTTGCCTTCGGCACGTTGAGGTTGAGCGCCGCAGATGAAGGTGTCACTAAGCCGCATCGCCCCAGTCACTGGGAGAGTACCGACAAGAATCCTCGCTATGGTCAGGGCAATGGCCCCTTTTAAACACTACCTATCTATCGTGGCAATCGCCAGGGGTCCTCAGACTTCAATGGGGTTTTTCTCGTACCAAATGGCTGCACCGGTTACTTATTGAGATCGAGAATGCGTGTGCGATCTGTCACACTGCAGAGTGCTGCAGGATAGATCGCGGCAAAACAGAGCATTATAGAATGATAGGATTATACAGAAAGGAGTGTTGTCGTGACGCATAGATCCCCCCCTACGGCCACCCCTGTACAGAGGATGGCGGTGATGATGATCATCGCGTTACTGATCCAATTTCTGTTGGGGATGTATACGAATTTGTTTATTGCCCTTCCCCGAGTCGCCGTTCAGGAATCGGGGGGGTTGATGTTGGGAATGGGACGCATGATGGCGGTGGGATTTTCGGATCCCGTATTCATGGTACATATGATCGTGGGGATGCTTTTGGTGCTCGGAGCGCTCGCGACGGTGATGGTGGGCATCAGTGTCAAGCAAACGCCCTTCATGGTTATCACCGTCATTGGGCTTGCCGCGGTGCTCATCGCCGGCTATGGAGGGCTCACGTTTTTCATGAACGGTCAGCATAATAGCGCGTCGTACACCATGGCGGTCGGGTGGCTTTCGGCGGTGACCATCTATTTTATGGCTTACGTCCGGGCCTCAGCAGGGTAATCTGGTTCCTTCACTTCAGCAAGGTGTTGGCGCGCATTCATTTGCGCATGGGTTGGGCTAAAATGGTGGTCATATTGTTCCCTGGCATCGACGAACGCCGTGGTCATCGGTACGGGTTCTCCCGCACGCTCTGACTGTAATGGTATCGCCCGGAGCACGGCAAAACGGTCAAGCGCATGCTAGCGGCCCTATAGCGTGAGACATATAGGTCCCCAATGCTACTCAATACGCTCTCATCTTCTCGCGAATTCTTGTCCAGGCTATTAGCCATACTAGGGACAAAATAAGTTAGCCATAACAAGCAAGGACCGACGGATCGGGAAACCCATGGTCAAGGAGAAACTTTCTGAGGGCTGGCAGCCGAACTGGAATTATGCTGAATAGGGGGATTGTCTGCGCTAGGTCTTAAGGATTGTGCATGCTCCGAGTTATTCCCCTGGTAGCATGGACATATGAGCCGATCTCATGGAGCGTTGGCTGAGTGGGGAGCGGGTGTAATCCTGAGATTCAATTCTTCACTGGCCAGGGCGACCAGAAACGACGGCGGACGCATTTTTTCAGGGTGTGCGGATGTCCGTAGTCCAGGGGGTCTTTAGATATTAACAAATCGCGTGTCGTGCGGCGTTATCGGCTTCAGGGATTCGTCCAATGGCTTCACCGACGCCACACCATGCTTTATCTTTGTCGATTAGCGGCGGAACGGGCGTAATGCGCCTAACATGACTTCTTCGTGTGCCGTTGGGGAGAGTGTGTGACAGAATTGTGACCGTTCTGACATGGACTGGTCACATGGATGTGACATTCTGATGATGGGCGTAGCAGGCTTGCGTGACAGAAGAGCGTGGTGATCGCCAGGCTTCATGCATTCGGTCCAGGGCTCACTTCCTGCCAGACGAATAGAACCTGGGGTGGATGACGCATAACGCGAATCCATTGCGGAGGGCCGGGAACCGTCTTCCTATCGGGTCGTCGGGGTCAACGAGGTCAAGGGGGGCGCATGATGGGAACCATGGGGAGGTGGATGGTAATCAGTGCGCTGCTGTGGCTCGTGGTCAACCTTGGGTTACTGGTGTGTTTGGGACGGTGGCTTCGCGACTCCGGGGCAGTGCGCCACCGCGATGATCCCTTAGCCATTCTGCGCATTCGGTATCAGCGGCGGGAAATCTCGTACGACGAATACGAAAGGCTCAGGCATCTGCTTTAGGGGGAAGGAGTCCCGGGTGAATGGCGATGTCTCCATCGTGGCGGATGTCCCCGCATGCCGACTCATCCGGGAGCCGCGGCAGTCACCATTTTGGTGAATCTTAGGGCTTCCCATGGCCTTCAACAACATGCCCACCCATCTCTTTACGGCGCTGTTTCACAGTCTTTTGACAGGATTAACGGGGGGTCACTCAGGAGAGTGAGAGAGAAACCACTCTCAACCCATAAGAAAGGTCAGGGCATTCATGAATTGGATAAGCCGAAGCTGAATAGCCCGTGTTTCCGCGATTGTTCCAGATCATTTCTAGCCGGAATCGCGGCGTTTTGCTGCGGAGGATCAAGAAACTTCCGCTAGACCCGGTATAAGAAGTCTTATCTTTACCCACAGCCTGGCATATAGTGCCAAACGGTGAAACAAATGATGGCAAGTGAATAGGAGCCCGCGATGCGGGCGAGGTGGCACGAGAGCGCTTGAGTAGGGCCATTACGGCTGGAGGGGTGCGTTTCCGGGCATCCCAAAATTCCGTCGTTGACACGACGGAGCATACTAGGCAAGAGGTTAGGAAGGGTGCCGTGGCACCTCGTCCCACCAACAGAGCAATTGCAGTTGGTGATATCCGCGCCACAATAGCCAAAAACTTGTGGGTAAAGATTAGATAAGAAGTAAGGGCACCTGTCGTCTGTTGAGGCGGATGGTCGTACGCGGGCAGGTGTGGGATGTTGCATATTCGAGACGAGTAAAGGGAGAATATCCATGTATATTCCTAGACTGAACCCTTATGCGTTCCATATCGGACCCATAGGCGTGCATTGGTACGGAATTTTTATGGTGATGGCCATTTTAGGCGGATCCTATTACCTGATTGAGCGCGGAAAACAAGCGGGATATGATCCCGATGGTTTGTCCAACGTGCTCTTGTGGACGGTGTTATGGGGGGTGATTGGAGCCCGAGTGGTGTTTGTGTTGGCCAATGATCCTCAATGGATTTGGACCGCTCCCCTACAAACATTGAAAATTTGGCAAGGAGGTTTAGCGTTTGATGGAGCCGTAGGGTTTGGCCTTTTGGCCTTCTGGATTCAACTACGGAGCCAACCCCTCATATTTAACCATATCATGGATTGGGCGGTACCGGGGATTGCTCTGGGGATTTTTATGGTGCGAATCGGCAATATTTTCGATCATCAGGTGCTCGGTCGCATGACCGAATTGGGATTTGGTCGCTGGCCAGAGCAGCTTTGGGGTTCCTTTATCGGAGTCTTCTTAATTTCACGCTACTTCTGGCTTGAACGACATAAAGCGGTGCCGCCAGGCTATCAATTTTGGTCTGCGATGTTTTATTATGCCATTTTACGCGGATTTATTGGGGAAACGACGCGGGACAATCCCCTTTACATTTGGCACTACCTGAATCCGCAGTGGGGCATTGGGTTCACCACGTTAATGCAACTATTTACTCCCCCGATCCTCATTTTTACCGGCCTCATGATGCGACGCACCTGGCGGGCATCAGCCGCTCAATTGCCGGACATTTTTCGCCGACATCCTGTCAAGGTCTCGTCGGCGCAACAAGAGAGCGGGTTGCCTGGCCGCGCGCTCTTGAGGCTGGCTGGAGCTGTCAGCATTGTCGGTGCGATTGCCTTCTTTGTGATACACATTCCGGCCATTGGATGGTATTTGTTAGGGGCTGGGGTCGTCTTTGAACTCACTACGGTGCGATGGCACCAGCGTTATCTCGATGTCCTGGAAGATCCTCCGGAGGGAATGAGGCCAACAGGAGAGCTCTACGCGAATCCCGGGGCAAAGCACCCGGTTGCGGTATGGCAAGAGGGCATCCGGCGGGAATATGTTCAACATCTCTAAAGCACCGTGCGTCACCTTGTCTTCTGAGGACTTCGTGGTGGTATGAGTTCTTTCGGGTTATCTGTGTCAACTTATCATTCCTGACAACGCAGATCCGAACCCCTGCCACCTTCTTTGGGCCTCCTCGCTCGTCTACGGCTTGATTCTCCGGCATAGACTGGGAGGAAAGCATTGATCGGGGTGGTAGGTATATGAGGGATCAGGGAGGAAAACATTCGCCGGGTTTTGCGACCGGATGGATCACGGCCTGCATCGCGTGGGTGGCGGTATCATGGGTGATCCCCAACACGGTGGTGGACGCGTTGGGGGTGATCGGCGTGATGATGGGAGTCTTGATACGATGGGAGCGTCGACGCCATCACTGGTCCGATCCCCATGGAGCCATGGAGATTATGGCAGGAGGCACGGCAGGGGGCCTATGCGGTGGTTTGATCACCATGAGTTTGGGGATAGGCGCGAACGGTGGAGCCATGGATCTCATGACGGCGAGCATGGTTGGGATGGTCGGGGGCACCCTAGGAGGCTGGGCGGCCTTTCGATGAGTGACTGTGGCGATGGTGCGTGGCGATAGGGTTTGGAATTTTGGGACCTAGCCGTAAGGAAGATGTCCATTTTAACCGGCCTGGGTTGAACGGCTCACCAGGTGGTCTGCGGGCAGGGGAACGCTGAGCGCGTAGACGACCAAAGCCAGCAAGACCAGAGCCCCGCTGTTGGGATCCGTGCCCATGCCGCCGAGTACGCCAAAATCTTGGCCAAACCACCAGGTACTCCAGGTCACGGCGACCGTCAACCACCATGTGAGGCGCGCAGGGCGGCCCAGAATCCAAAGGAAGGCCACTGTGAGAAAGATCCCGACGACCACGGTGTTCCAGAGGAGGGGGAACTGTACGAAGGCTTGAGCGCCCGTGTAGAGCGGTGCCGAAAACAGGAACGGTTGGGGCATGCGGGCTTGGCTCAGGAGAAAGGCGCTGAGCCTGTGCGACGACCACCAACCGTTGGCAGGCCAGGCTTGAAGGAGGGCGGCAAATGCCCACAGGACGCCGATCATTGTTTGCCAGACACGCAAGAACCGTGGCGACCGCCACCATGCCGGGGGGAGCAAGAGCACGCCCGCAGCCAACACATAAAACAGTGCCGACCCTGGGCTTCCGAGCAACCAACTCCCACCAGAAAATATGCTGCCAAACCCTTCGCCAGGTCCCCACACGAGGAGGCCCCATCCGACGGAAGTCCACAATCCGATACGGCGCCATCGGGTCTCGCCGCCCAGCAAGATGACGGCACCCATGCCGATTTGCATCCAGGTGGCGACCAGGTTCCAGACGAGGGGATGGAGACGCCACAGGCGCATGCCTAAGCGGACGACGGTAGCGACGATGGCCGGCTGGCCGATCAGTAAGGGGGCGAGCACTTTGCTAGTGAATTGGGTGACCATGAGGGGCTGCGCTTGTAAGAAACCGTCCAACAGCCAGAGGCTTCCGAGACCAAAGATCAACACATTCCGTGCCGAGTTGGAATCGGAAGCGAACAGCTGAAATTTATGCTGCTGTAGACGGGTGACCACAACGAGGCCACCGAAGGTGATCACCAACAGGGTAATGACTAAATTTATGACGTAGAATACGGTGAGCGCATTGACGTGCACTTGGTGGGTCACTCCCATCAGCAACGCGATGCACCTCCTTGCGGGTTGTGTCTGTAAGCCAGACCATTGCCGCTTCTCTTCCTGGTTGCATTATAACCTCAGGGCATGGGGTCGGCATGACGCGAAACGACTAAGTGCGCGCCCGTCATGGTCGGGATGTGGGTAAGCGGGCTTTGGCGCCTTGAGGAGGGTCTCCTTTGCTTTCGGCTCATTATCAAGGAAACCACAGAGACCGCGTTCTACCTACTCTTGTTGGCGCTAATGCTAATTGGCATCGCTCCGAATCACTCGGCTGTCATCAGATCCGAGGCACTCTACTGACGGAATACCCAACGGGATTCAGTCCTGTGGACTGGGATTCGCGTTTGGCGTGCGGCCAAACCTCACGGCCTACACCAAACGCGAATGAATAGGGTAAGGCCGGATCGTGTTCCGACTATTCTCTTCAATCTGACGAGAACGATGACAACACTGTTAGTCAAACCGATGACAAAAAGAATTAGCCAAAACACTCTGGAGGCCAGCGGATTGCAGGTACGTTTCTCGCGTCGTGGTGTGGCGTTACTTCGACTCAATCACCAAAAGTGAGTACGATCTGTTATTTGACTGTCAACGATCAGTTTAAAATCCCCAATAAGGACAAGTTGACACCAGTTCAGTAAGGTGGCTACCGGCTCAGACGCCAGTGCTCGACTGACAAATTGGGCACCCATGGGTCTCCCGGCACACGCCTCAAACACGCAGAGATCACGAGTCCGTTGCGCAAATCGTTATATGACTCCGGATAGAAGGGCTACCCAATAAAGATAAATTATTCGCCCAAACCCTCGGAGTAAGACTTTGGCGTGCTGGGGATCGGCGCATCGGATCACCGTCGACAGTACTAACCGATCTGACCATAGGAGATTTGGGTTGTGACCGATCGGCGTAGTCCGAGTGCCAGACTCGTCGATCCCTCTGAGCCACGAGAAGGAGGAATGCTCTGGCTTGAGAACGCATGGATCATGGGCGGATAATTCTTGCATGGCATAAGCTAACGCGGGGATTGGTCATAGAATGTCTCGACGCGCATTATTTTATGCCAAATGGGAGTGAACCGTTGAAGATTTTACGGAGATCGTGGTGCACCATGCCGTGCGAACCCGAGACTTGTCGACCGAGACTCTCGAGAGATTTCGACGCGAGACGGATGCGCTCTCTCACTGTACGTGAACCGATGTGGCTCTCGGCCTACCGTTTGTCATCATCAGGCCCTCTATCGAGCAAAAGCCAGCGGTTGAGGAAATGTGACCGTTCTGTGACATAGAGGATATACCCCGGACACAAAAGGTGGGTACCCTAAAGATGACCAAAATGGTCTGACCGGAAGGAGGTTACGGATCATGATGGGATTCGGAGTCGGTGGTGGTTTGGCAGGGATGTGGATTATGGGGCTGTTTGGTCTCCTGATCCTGGCCGGTGTCATCGCCCTCATTGTGTGGGCCATTCGGGCCTTGATTCCGGCCAACCGACCGGGGTCCTCGGCTGCGGCGGTCGATCCCCTGACGCACTTGCGATTGCGCTTGGCGCGTGGAGAAATTACGCCTGATGAATATGAGGAGTTGCGAGCCCACCTACGCGATTAAGCGCCGGTGACGCAGCGAAAATCGGGAACAAGAGGTGGAGGATGATGAAGCGGATCAACGGGCTTGTAATAGGCCGAGGCTTGTTGACGGCTGGCACCATAGGGGGAGTGGCCTTTGCGGCGACACGGGGGTCGATTAGCGTGACTCCGTTGTCTTCCTGGGCCTCTTATTTACGGAGTGTCAGCAGGATGGCGGGCGCACCGTCTCCGTCTCCCCGCGTCAGTGGTCAGGTCATGGCGCCATCACATTTAGTCTCAGAAAGAATCAGCGGTGGCATCATGAATCAGGCGCACGCCGCGATGGAATATGTCGGATCCGGCGGCGGGAAAATGATGGGAAGCTCATCGGCATCTCCAGGCGTCAGTGGTCGCGTAACGGCGAAATCAAGCTTAGCCTCAAGGATCAGCGGCCGCATCATGAAGACCGCGCGCATCGCGATGGGCTATACGGGATTCAGCGGTGGGGGGATGATGGGACGATAGCGTCGTTGACGAGTGTGAACCCTGGGATGGGTCGCGCCCCATCGAAACACTAAAGGATTAGCGAAACGAAGAGCATGGGAAAAGGAGTGGAGAATCATGAAACGATTCAACGGACTTGTAGTAGGCCTAGGATTGTTGGCCGCTGGCACGATAGGCGGGGTGGCCTTTGCTGCCACCCACGGCTCTGCCCTATCGACATCGACGCCGGGGTCTGTCCCGCAGTCGGGAAGTTTGGGACGTTTTAGCGCGATGATGGGGGGGGCGGGCGCGGGATCGTCTTCGGGTTTCAGCGGCATGATGGCCTCGGCGATGAACCAATACCTGGGCAATACGCACGCTGCGATGGGCTATGTCGGATC
>JAJYPK010000132.1 GCA_021795465.1 Bacillota bacterium | reverse complement strand
AATGGTTACCCCAGCCCCTACGAGTCCAAAAATTCCTGCCAGTATCGGTAACCTTTTGGAATGCATGGCCTGCGCCATAAAAAACGCCTTATACACGGGTCCAGGCAGTCGGCGGGAAACGGCTACGGCAATAATGAAAGGCACGATCCGCGCCTGATAGCTAAAGATCAGGGTCAGCATGCCCCAGAACGCTAAAATGACGGCAAAAGGACTGAGCCAAACCCCCATCACCGCCGCCCCGAATAACAATAACCAGGCCGACCCGACACCAATAAATACCCGATCAAATGCCGGCGCCTTCCCTTGCCGGAGGATCCGAATCACTCCAACCAGCATCATTACGAGCGCCACCACCCAACCAATGGCGGCCATTCTTAACAAGACAGGTGAAGTCCACAGTGAGGCCCATGCACATAAGACGCCCCCGGCCGCCCAATAGAGCGGCATCGCTTGGTTAATGCCCTCGGCTTTGGACATGGAAAACATGGGGTTCAACTTTTGTTGCACGGTCAAGATTAAAATTCCCATCCATCCCACCAACGCCGTCGCGATGTGAACCGGTAACACTCGGTACGCGGGCCACCAACCTAGAAACGATAGCGCCATAAATAAACCCAGAATCCAAACCACATTAAAAGCCAATACAGCCCCTTGAATCCCGCGATAAATGGCGTCATGAGGCTTACTTGATCGAGACAGTTGTCGATAGACGCCGATACTCCAGAGGAGAATGACTAAGGATAATAGCGTGCCGCTAAGAGCCAGCCACGTCCATTGCTGCTGTCCCAAACCCCACGCAAATCCGATGATGCCTATGACGTAAATTCCAAACTGAAGAACACCCCGACGCGCGCTAGCCGCAGGGACATCGAAAACCACGGGAATCCATTGATGCAAAATACCCATGGCCGTCATTGACAGAAATCCCAAGGTAAAAAAATGGACGATCATAATCACGAGAGGGTTTCCGTAGTCTCCATCCGCGATCCATTGAGCATCGGCGATGAATAAGGCGGCCGCGATACTCAAGAAGACATATGCTGCGCCAATATAAAGCAATGGCGTTTGCAACCGTGGAGCTTGATTAAGATTAATCGTAGGTTTGTATCGTTCTTCGGACATCGAAATCACTCCACCTAATGGGTCTTTAAAATCCTCACGATGGCCGAATCATCGGCCTGAGCCTTGGTTTCATACGGATAGCCATCGTCATCCAGTTGGCCCAACAAAAAAACCGGAACCCGATCATTATGAATCACGAGCACCGTACCCACCGGCACTTCTTCCAATCGCGTTAACGTCCGTTGCATCGGTTCGGGAGGCACCAATCCTCGGTTGTCCAAAAAATCCTCAGGCCCCTCAATCGGCATCTGGTCGGTCTCGTTCGATGCACGTGAAGAAATTCCCAGCGACTCCCCTGGGGTAAAGGTCGTTATCGTTATTTTCCCGACCTTTTCTTGTTGTATCGTGTACCCCCGACGGCGCATTTGCGACATGAGGGGTCGCGGATTAAACGTGGACTTGATAATGAGCGTCTGCCCGGGTTCCAAGCGATTGACCGTATCCATCATATGTCCAAATAGTGACAAGCCTTGCTTCAAAACGCTCTTGACTTCAACCACTATGGGTTCCATCGGAACACTCCTTTATGCAGGCACACACCCGCATTGCTCTCGACACCAGGATAGGAGGGATCCCTAAAACGTCTGTGACATCGATCACCGGGACCCATCGCCCAATGGGTCCCATGATTACGTCAACTCGGCCCCTCTTGCTACGATACTGCAGTTTGCCTCGGGTTTCACGCAATAGAATGCAACGATATAAGATACCAAAACGAGACCGATGAATCGTGTCGACAGTAATTTTGTGGCTAGCGTGCTCCACTTCCGTGTGAAAAACTCCATGAAGCGACCCCCTATATCGTTTGAGTTTTGAGATCTCATCGCCTTCTATCGCGCGGTGGCGTTCTGTGCCCTGGCATCGCAGTAGGAAGAAATCACCCCGTCACGCACCTTCAAGATTTTTTCTGTGTAAAATCCCATCAAGAGGTCCCTACGGACTCTATCCTTTCGTACGAGATTCGATGCTCTCGAGGGCTAAAAGAATTCCGGCCGCAGGGTCAAAATTATAGCTCCGAAGCTTTTCGTAGGTGAGTTCGTGTAGCGGGGCTAAGGTTCGAACATCTGGACCAAGTTGGGGCAGTGCAACGCTCTTCTTAAAGGACACCACTCCCTGGAGTTGGGAATGAAACAGCATAAAACGGAGGATATCAATAAAGCAATTAGGGGCTTGACCGGACGGCACCCCGACTTGTATGGCTCCAAGCCCCGTGAGTGTAAGCACCACATCAAAACCCGCACTGTAGGTGCGGGCCGAGGTTACCACGATCACCTGGGGTCGCGGCTGCGCAAGACGTCCACATCCCTCTTGAAAGGTGGGCACTGGTTTCATCCACTCTCTTGAGTTTTTGGGGGTCCCGTACTCCTCACCTCCGTGCTTTTTAATCCACGCCTCTTCTTCGCGAAAGTCATAGCCACCCGGTGCAAGGGTTTGTTTCGGAAACTCCCCATAATTTTCTTGGTACAGAGCGGAGTACCGACGAATCTGGTAGCCTTCATCTCTAGCGCTTAATGCAACCTCTCCATAAAGCGTCCAGCCTAACATGTCGGCCAGAATAGAGTTGCCCCCCGGCGATTCGCGAACATCCACAATCAACCAGGGGGTGCCTGCCTCGTTCATTGCATCCAAGCATGAATCCAGCACAGCGGTCGCCGAAGGGAGTTCCTGAAGAAAGTCGTTAAGCTTCCTATTCGATGGTGCCGCCATCAGGCCAGTCGCCTCGGCGTACCATTCCAGCAAGGGACGGCGAAACCCGCTATGCTGCCAGACCTCCCCAGCCTCTCGGTAACGCATTAATGAACCCACACGCAAAACGGCGACTTGGGCCTTATCATCGACAAACCCCCACCCCAACTGTGTAGACTCCATCTTAGGCAACGAGACCCGGGTAGGCGGCTCGAAAATTTGTGTTATTGGCTCCCTTGTCCAGGGGAAATCTACCGATAACGATTCACCATTGGGAGAGACTAGGCAAAACGTCATCGTCGTAGTGTTGGCAGCGCCTAGAAGATTGTCCCATATCGGCGGATTGTGAAAGGCGTCTGCCACCTGGCATAAAACCTGGATCTCATTGTCGGATCCCATTAATTCTTTTATGCATTGCCCAATACGGTCAACCGTAACTCCGTTCACGGCCCGCAGACGATATCCGAGCAACGATTGGTATTCCGCGGAAAATGCTCGCTTAACATAAAGACCCTCGGCGAGAATGTCAAAATCTACCCCGATTCTCGAACTCGACTCGGGCAGCCCACCGGGAGTGCCAATTTTGGTATGCCCATCTCTCAAAGAGGCGACTAAAGGTCGTAGCAACGCCAGGTACATGTCGACCGGTAGCTCTTCGGGCAGATTCGAATAAATCCTATCAACCT
Source organism: Bacillota bacterium (assembly GCA_021795465.1). Lineage (GTDB taxonomy): Bacteria > Bacillota > Sulfobacillia > Sulfobacillales > Sulfobacillaceae > JAKADJ01. The sequence goes on along the minus strand of JAJYPK010000132.1, from coordinate 5,599 downwards.
TGCGATAAAAGTTAATATGACCCCCGGATCCCCAAAATGGATCTGGATGCGCCTCTACCAAGATGCTACACAATTGGGCTAAGTCTTCTCGCATTTGGTGCCGCGTAAGAAGATTCATTAGTGGCCTCTCCTAATCTCCAACCTGCGTCCAAGGACACCTTACCATTGCTTGTACCCCGGGACCAATCACATGGGGCAAATATTCCGTAGGATCGAGGTTCTCTCTATACGCCGGGTGGGTTAGATGGCATGGTTCTCGCCTCCACCCTTTATCCAATCGTCTCAGCGGCATATCGCGGAAGGAAAGTTCCCCAAAGACGTCGTCCTTTTCTGCATGGGTAAGTTTGACTAAAACCCCGTGATGTCAATCATAAGTCAACGTGGCGTTCATGCCTTCTCTGGCCCGCTTTATTTGAAGCGGACGGCACGCGGTGACTAGCACCGTGTAGGCATGGAACTTCAATCACGATTTAGCGGTGATATGTAACTTCAGGACAAGCCGTGACGTTCTATTCAGTAAGAATCTCGGACACCGGTTCTTTATCATCCAATCGTTGTTCTCGATACTGCCGCTATTGCTCGATCATTCGGGTGGAGAGAGATAACCACAGACCAGAATCCCTGCATAGCAGCTACCTATCAACCAGGCACTTGCCAAGACCACAAGGAAGGAGAGGATTTAAATGGCGGCATCATGTACGTGCACCGCATTGCCCACATCAACACCTGTTTCGTCACAGTATCCGGGAGGGAGTCTCGCGTGTGACGACACCGTGTACTCGTATTATGGCAACAACGCTGGCGGATCCAGTGCCGTTGCATACGAAGCCGACTTTATCTGGGGTGCCGCTGCTATGTTCAACATTCCTGCCATGGTGGGCCTCGCGCAAGCGATCCAGGAGCGCGGCGGCCATCTCAACAACTGGTTTCAAATGGGGCTGCCAGCTATCGACACCTTCCTCAGCGATTTCGTGGACCCGAACAACCAATCCGGGGTTACCATCACGAGTGCGGACGTGCAATATCCGGACTCGATCAACGCTGCGGGGGCCATGTGGTACCTCAAGTACTGGATGAACCAATACTCATCATACTCTGGCAACGAATTGTTGCGCGCGGGGCTCAACGCCTACAACAGAGGGTCTGGCGCCAGCCAGTACGGCTACCTGCTGGATGGCGGATACGGCTACAGCGTCCTCTGGAAGGCATACGGATCGGATTACGCCAGCCATTCCTCGACGTATTGGGATGGGGCCTACATGGCGACGGGTCCTTCCGGTCTCCAATGTAAAGCGAGCAATCCTCCGGCCGTGTCGTCCGGCGTGGACGGCGATTTGCCTACGCCCGGGTTCACAGTTCCGCGTGCCCACTATGATACACCATACGGGCATAACTCGTCGGGTCATCGCATCGTCTTATTTACCTACGCGAATGTCGATTACGTCAGCGGACTCGCCATCGAGACGTGGTTCTACTCCTCCCCGTATCCTGAAGCGTACCTAACCCAAGGTTATGACATTGCGGCCATCACTGCGTCGGAGGGTCTCGCGTACTGCGTGATCTGTGTCGGCGGACCCGCTGTCACGGAGATTGAGAACGCCGCGTCCGGCCTGGGCATTACGCTCACCAGTTATTCCGACTTCACGGCGTGGCGAAATGGCGCGGCCACCCATCCCGGCTACGTCAATGCGAACGGTTCCGATGCTCTTGACAGTTACAATCTGGGGAAAACGGCCGCCGTGGCCGCCGCCGACGCCGGATGGGCGTAGGAACGCGCTTTGCAATGTGGAAAAGGTATGCGCCGGACAAGACCAGCCCCAAAGCATTCACGAATCGTCGCGGTGACGTTGGGATAAAGTTGACCCTTGCAGCGATCGCGAGTGCTGTGCTCGTGTCGGCCTGCGGCACCTTCTATGCGAACACGCCAACGCGGACACATCAGGGAGGGCGCAACCCGGTGACCCCAGGCGTCACCGGGTTGACGCTGACCGGCTCCTACGCCGTGAGGGCCGTCTGGCCGTTACCGTGGCCCTACCCTCCTTCGGCACCGGGTTCAATTGTTGCCGCGCCGGGGTCAGCGCCCGTAACGCTTGTCATGCGCTCCCCCTCGCATTGGAGCTGGGTGGCCCTGCCGGGCGGATCGCTCTGGTGGGACGGGCCCGGCCGGGAACCACGGGTTCTCGCCACTGCTGTCACGGCCACGATAGCCGTGAATGCGACCCGTGTCATGGGTAGTAATCAAACCGTGAGTACTAATCAAACTATGAACGGGAAGAACAACCTCGTGGCATTCCAAGGCCCGATCGTGCACCGAGTCCCCTGGCCCATACCAATTTCTGGTGTGCAGGGGTATGGCCTTAGCGTCGGAGCATCGAGTGGGATTGCCCGCACACGGTCGGGCCGCACGTGGATTGTTGGCGGCACCGTAGTGAAACCCGCGATCCCGGCCACGGCCTACCAGGACCCTGGGCTTCTAGCGCCATTGTTTCATCCCATCCTGGCCGAAGTCACATCGTCGGGTCACGTGATGCGTCAGGTCGTTCTATCCCAGCTCGTCGTTGGGGGCGTCAGCGGCCTCACGCGAGCCCCCGACGGTTCCTTGTGGTTTGGGATCAATACGGGTCGGTATGAGGTGGGCACGCAAATTTATCGCGGGCCAACCGAACTAGTCCATTGGAGTCCGTCCACCGGTCGCCTGGCGGTGTATCCCGTGCCCCATGCCTGGGGGCACGAAGCATTACTCGGTCAGATTCTGACCGAGGGGTCGACCGTCTGGGCCTCTTTGCAATATTCCCCCGATGGATCGAATTCAGGTCGGACGACGTTCTTGCTCCGATTTAACACCTCAAGTCATGGATGGAGTGCCTACCCGGTGCAGGGTGGTTCCATCGATACGTGGACGCTTACCCCTACGGGCACCGTGGTGTCCGTGGTCCACGCGGGGGGCAGCCTGGCAATAGCCCATCACATCGTCGCGCGTGTCCAGCCAGGATATGTGGTGGGCGGAGTCGTCGCCCAAGGCCCTCGGGTGTATCTCGTGGTCTCAGGTCACCATAGGGTGCAGTTGGTGGCAATCTCCCCAAAATAGAAATTCTCTCGGCATGGGGCAACGTAAACCCAAGTGGCATTCCCGGACCGCACCCGCGGTCGGTCATGTATTTGGGCGCAGATCGGTAAGCACCATCGTCGTTGACCTTTTTTGTGTTATACTAACGAATAGTTAGTTGCCAGTTTTTTTAAAGAATGGCTTGCAAATCACAGTGAAGGAGCGTACAGATGCCAGAACTCATGGTTTTAATTGCCAGTACTCGTCCTGGTCGAGTCGGATTGCCAGTAGGGGAATGGTTTGCAGAAAAGGCACGACAGAATGGCCGCTTTGACGTTCAAGTGGCGGATTTGGCCGTCATTAATCTCCCATTCATGGACGAACCCAACCATCCCATAATGGGCCAATACACGAAGCCGCATACACGGGCTTGGAGCGAAAAGGTGAAACGGGCCGATGCGTTCGTATTCGTCATGCCTGAATACAATTTTTCGATGGCCGCCCCTCTGAAAAATGCCCTCGACTTTCTGGCTCGGGAGTGGCACTACAAGCCGGTGGGGTTTGTAAGCTATGGGGGTATATCCGGCGGTACACGGGCCGTGCAAGAGGTTAAGCATGTGGTTACCACGCTTAAAATGGTGCCAGTCGCCGAAGCGGTCAATATCCCGTTTGTGCGGGAGCACTTTATTGACGGTCGGTTCACACCCGCCAAGATCATTGAAGACAGCGCAGACGCGATGCTGGCTGAATTGGAGCGTTGGGAAATGGCTTTGCGGCCGATGAGAATTCCTGTGTGAAACGGTGCATTTCCCGAATTACCATGACCCCGGCTCGAAGCGGTGAAAGCACGAATCGTATCCTGAGGTCTCATTAAGGCATGGGCCGAACTTGTGTTGCTGTGTGGTCACCAGCCTCTGCTGTGTGACCACGCTGAGATGACGCCTAGATTCTCTAGAACATCGGCCGTCTTGTATCCGGTTATAGCACATGTTGCACGAACGCTAAGCTTTCCGGTGTCCTTGGACTGGCGCTATCCGCCACAACATCGATGCCCAATCGACCCAGATGCCTGTGGTCCGCACACCTATACAGCATGATGATCATGAAGACAGAACAGAATGATCGGGGATATGGATACCTAATTCCGCGAGTCCTGCCTGACCGGGATCTGTCACCTGGATCGACCGCGGAATGCTGCCGCGCTCAATCCATCCCGCCGTCAGCAGGCGTTCGGTCACCGTTTTGGCTAAAGATCCGGCAAAATGCGGGACCCGTTCGGTCCAGTCGATGGCATGCTGGGGGATAAATGTCCCGGCGGTCACCTCAATGCCCACGACACGCAATGTGCGCTGTCCTCGTTCGGTTACGGTAAATCCTTGGTCGACCGCGCGTACTTGACCGCCGTCGACCCACGATTGACACCAGGCCACGCCCAGTCGGCCCGCGAGGTGCGCATAGCATGTGCGTCCATAACGGAGAGCGTCGCGTTGAGTCGAACCCCGCAACGAGCGTACTGGGGCTGGCGCCGAGACGGCCGCCATGTGTTCGAGCAGTTCCGCGACTGCGGGTGACGCCAAGCGGTAGTACCGGTGGCGCCCCTGAGGAATCACTAGGAGCAGGCCTCCCGCGACTAAATGCTCTAAATGGTAGCTCGCCGTCGCGGGTTGAATCCCAGCGTGGCGGGCGAGGTCACCGGCTGGCCAAGACTGTCCATCCATCAGGGCCATGAGCATACGTAAACGGCGACGGTCCCCCAGTAACTCGCCGATCTGAGCCATCGTGTCGTGAGAATCGATGGGGTACTCCTCCCTTCTCCAGTCATTTCGATGGCGCTCAAAATAATCTGCGTCTATGATCATAGCATGACCACATACCCTCAACGCATCGTCTGGATGGCCAGCTCGGACTTTTTTTGGCAACCTTGGACACCGGGATTATTAACATCGCCTTACCCACGTTGCAAATCGCTTGGCATACGGGCACCATCTGACACGGCCTATGATGCATAAGCCAGGGTCAAGAGCGTGACAGATCCATATCCATCTCAAGGTTAATCGTGATGCACCGAGATGTCAGGAGCGAGACATCGAGGAAAACTAGTTCAGACTCCGGCGAATCGCTTCGACTTCATCGACAGACAATCCTACAAATTCGGCAACCTGCGGAACCTCTAACCCTGCCCCCAGCATTTTCTGCGCGGTCTCCAACGCGTGTTGATGTTTGCCCACTTCACGTCCTTGTTCGCGACCTTCTTCACGGGCGCCTTCCATATTGGCCTTATAGGTCATCAGGCCCTTCTGCCGTTCCTCGTACAATTGTCGCGCCCGTTTGTCCTGACTTAAAAACTCCAGCGTCGTGAGCGCCTTATGAATAGCGGCGGGTTCCTGCATCGCTAATGCCTCCAATCCTTCGCGGGTTTTAGTCGTCAAAAACAACATCCAGCGCACGAGGCGTCGTTCGAGTCCCACCCATTGCGCATCCAACTTGCGGAGTTCAATAAAATGGATTTCGAGCAAATCTGTCAACATCACTGATGGCGTCGGACATTTTTCT
>JAJYPK010000131.1 GCA_021795465.1 Bacillota bacterium | reverse complement strand
GATCTCGACGGTGACACTCAGACACCAGCGATCTGCAGTGCGTGACACGGTGCCTTCCACGACTTTCCCGACAAACCGCACCGTTTCGTCCATGCGCACCCACCCGAGCTTCGGGATATGCACCTGGCGTCCTTTGATGGCGCCAAACGCACCTTACTCCCGGCTTAAACCTCCATAGGGACGCCTACTTCATCGGCCCAACTGTCGAGACTTCCTTCCCATCGATGACGGCGCAAGTCATCAAGGGCCAGGTTTCTGGTAATCGTGAATAACCAGCCTATCCGGATCTCACGATGTGGGTGGGTCAAACGCCATTGGTATAATTTTAAAAAAGATTCCTGCGCGATATCCTGAGCCCGTCCTTGGTCTCGGACAAAAGTGTACGCACAGTGCACAACTTTATCACCCCACATCGCCATTCCACCCGGCCAAACCCTTTCTAAATGTCCTAAAAGGTAAACGGATCCATCGGAAAAAAGATATCAGAAAATCTGGGCGTACCACAAAAAAAGCCCTCCTTAAACGGTGGAGGGCTTTTTATCTCGGGCTCAGGTCGTAGACTGTAAAATCATGCGTAGCTCTTCAGCTGACAAGGTTTCCTTGTCCATTAAAGCCAGTGCAATTTGATTCAGCGTCACACGGTGCTGCAACAATAAATTCTTTGCCCGTTCGTACTGGACCATGACAATATGGCGAATGGCTTGATCAATCTTCGATGCCACTTCTTCGCTATAGTTCCGTGCACGCATCAAGTCTCTGCCCAAAAACACTTGGTCCTGACGATTTCCATAAGTCATCGGTCCGAGTTCATCCGACATGCCGTATTCCGTAATCATCTGGCGGACCATACTGGTCGATTTCTCCAAATCGTCGCTGGCTCCCGTCGAAATTTCTCCGAAGACAATCGACTCGGCAGCACGTCCCCCGAGAGACATCGCCACCTTATCTAAAATCTGCTCCTTGGTGATCAAATACCGGTCCTCTTCGGGAACCGGCATGGTATAGCCCATAGCCATTCCTCGCGGGATAATTGTCACCTTATGAATCGGGTCCCCATGGGTAACCAACATGCCGACCAGCGTATGGCCCCCTTCATGAAACGCAACCACCCGTTTCTCGAATTCGGTTATGACCCGGCTCTTCTTTTGCGGGCCAGCCATGACCCTCTCCGCCGCTTCTTCGAAGTTGTGCATGGAAATTTTCTTTTGGCGTTCCCTCGCAGCCAACAGAGCCGCTTCGTTCGCTAGATTCGCCAAGTCGGCTCCGGTGAACCCCGGTGTTCTTTTCGCAATCACCTCTAGAGCCACATCGTCTGCCATGGGCTTGGAACGCGTGTGCACCTCTAGAATCTTTTTGCGTCCCGTCTGATCCGGTCGGTGCACCACAATTTGTCGATCGAACCGTCCCGGTCGTAGCAGAGCCGGGTCTAGAACGTCGGGTCGGTTGGTTGCAGCCATCATGATGATGCCTTCATTAATCCCGAAACCATCCATCTCCACCAAGAGTTGATTTAAGGTCTGCTCCCGTTCATCGTTGCCGCCTCCATAGCCGGCCCCTCGCATCCGACCCACGGCATCAAGTTCATCAATAAAGACGATGCATGGCGCGTTCTTCTTCGCCTGCTCGAAGAGGTCGCGGACGCGAGATGCTCCAACTCCGACAAACATTTCGACAAATCCGGATCCGCTTTCCGTGAAAAAAGGGACTCCAGCTTCCCCAGCCACCGCGCGTGCCAGAAGGGTTTTCCCTGTGCCGGGAGGGCCAAACAGCAAGACGCCTTTGGGGATGCGCGCACCCATTTCCAAATAGCGTTTGGGGTTTTTCAAAAAGTCCACAATTTCTTCCAGTTCTTGCTTTTCTTCTTCCACGCCCGCCACATCATCAAAGGTTACCGTACCTTGAGTTTCTGGTTGCAATCGGGCCTGGCTACGGCCAAATGACATCATCCGACTACCGCCTTGACTCTGTCTAAAGAAGAAGAATAAGAAACCCGCCACAATGGCTAAGGGCAATAGGTCACCTAAGATGGCGATCCAAATCCCTGAACTGGCTGGCTTGGAAACCGACACCTGGGCCCCATGACTGTCTAACGCCATCGCCAAATCGTTCGTGTACCCCAACGCATACACCGTTTGATATTGCTTGCCTTGTGCGGTCCACGTAACCTCATGCGTTGCCGGGTCGACCTTCGCCGCTGTAATTTTATGTCCACTCATCGCCGTCACCATCGTACTATAGGGTGCGGGTTTAACGGTGGTGGATGGAGTGTTTAAAAGATCCATCAGCGTAGAGACAAAAAGCACGACCAACACGATCGTGATAACACCACGTAACCAACGATTCTGCATCGTAAGAACTCGCCCTCCCGAATCACACTTCCCTATAGTTTACCTGAGTTATACGCAATAGAGCACGTTTAATCCGGGACTTGTGTGAAATCTTCTCCTCCCTAGTATACCAATCTTAGCAAGTACCCCGAATCCGAATAAAAATTTGCCCCTTCGGGCATGTTAAATCAAAGAGTAAAAGGGGCCGATCTCATGCGAGGATGGCGAATTCCATGGCTATTGGTCATCATCATATGGATGTTGGCGGGCCTTTATTGGCCGCATTTGCCCCATTATGTCCGTGATCCGATTTGGCCCGGGACTCACCTGTGGAAAAGGCACTGGGCGATTATATTTCCGGGACTGATAGCGACCCTCGGCGTCATGTTGACGGGCCTAGTTCAAGAATCCTTCCTCGCCGTATTGCCGCAAAATCGCCTATGGCCTGCCTTAGGGTGGGTCGGAGCCGGCCTCGGCTTCGCTATCTTAATCCGTACTTGGCTCTTCTTTTCCGGTCACTTAGCCAATGGTCATCCCGAACCCTTAGATTTTCACGGCCTCGCCCTGGTACTGGCTCTGGTGATGGTCTACTGGGCGATGGACCTCATCCACCACCCGTATCCATCTGCCAATATCGGCCCCATTCTGGCCTTAGCGGCGGCCGGACTGGTCCTTGTCGATTACGTGTGGAACGGAATCGATAGCCTAAGTCTCACGGTCTTAGCCGTGATTGGCACGGCTCTAATCCGGCGTAAGACCTCGCGCCATCAACGACTCTAGGCCCCCGATGCCAGCCACTGACTATAGGTGTTGTACATAGATTCGATATTGTTGACATATCCCCACGTGGCCGGCACGACACGATCCCCATTGTTCTGAACACTTCCCGGACCAGCGTTATAGGCCGACAACGCTAGCGAGAGGTTTTGCCCGAACAGTCCCAACATATCGTGCAAATAGAGACATCCGGCAATGAGATTGGTCTGGGGATTTGTCAAATTATTGGGATTGACGCCCAAGTAGGCCGCGGTACCAGGCTCCAGCTGCATTAATCCCACCGCGCCCGCCGGACTCACAATCGAGGCATTACCCCCCGATTCCTCGGTAATCACCGCAATGACCAATGCTGGGGACAATCCATAACGACCCGCGATCGGTTTTACGAGCGGTAACATCGCATTAAAGAGGGCCTTGCGGGATAAGAATCCCTGGTTATATTTACTGACTAAGGCCTGGATCTGACTCGCGATCGCCGCAATTTGGTTTCCTAAGGCTGCCATCGCTTGCGACAACTGACCTTTTTGAGCCTGCAACCGATTGGCTAGACTCTGTCGTAGGTGAAGCGACGTGGACATTTGCTGGGCTTGGGCCACCGCTTGTCCATGCAAGTAAACTGATCGTTGCTGCTCTTGGGCGAACATGGCTCGGGCTTGCTGTAGCATCGCTTTGTGTTTATTCAATGAAGCCTGGGTTGCCGAGAGGAGTTTAGCCTCGCTGGCCAAATTCTTTTTCTCTAACGCCTCTTGTTGCTCTTCCGCATGGATCACGCGTACTTCATGGGCCGCTGCCGATGCGATCTGGCCTAAAAGGGTTAACCGACTCACAAAGTCTGCAAATGAGTGAGCGCCAAGGAGGACATCGAGGTAGCCAATCGAACCATGTTCTTCGATGAGCCGCAATTGACCATTAAAGAGGTGTCCCTCCCGCACGAGGTTCTGTTTGGTCCTTTTCAGCAAAGCCGTCGTCTTATTGTAAGTAGCCTCTGTCGCGGTCAATTGTTGCTGCGTTGCGTTCAGTTGGTTTTGGGTCGTGTTAAGCAGGGCCTGCGTCTGGTTGAGTTGTTGCGTGGTTATCGCTATTTGTTGATTCGTAGACCCAATTTTATTTTTCGCTGCGCCCAAAGACTGATTGAGACTCGATATTGCCGACATGGTCTGATTAATTTGACTCTGAGTCGTGTTGTATGCGTTTTGCTCGCTTGCCAATTGGGCTTGTGCTTGGGCTTCTGCCTGTTGTAGTTGTTGTAAACTTGCCGCATAGACGGCCGGTCCTGCCATCAGTATCAAGCTGGCGACTCCGGATGCCCATAATGCCTTTGGACGCAATTCGTTTCCTCCCCTATATATCATCTGTCGATAGGAATGCCTCACCATTGGGTGACTGAGATTCCTCCGGACAGATACCTGGTTCAACAACGACGTGGCTACCAAGTTACCTGATAAGTTGACAACCATAAGATACATTCGACAACAGTTTGTCAATTCCTGCTAGGGCAGTGCTTCAAACCGCAATTTATTCCTTGGCTAGACACGATTATGGATCCCATCCCTATTGAAAAACTCTACGCGAAATCTTAACAATACCTGAAAAGTAGTGGATCCTCGGTTTTTTGTATACATTTCGCAACAATTTTGCGGTTTGATATGAGTAGTCAATAATAAAGGACGTGATGAGATGGCATCCATACGGTCCGTGATCCGGTGGTTAGGTCTAATGGCGTTTGGTGTCGCTGCCTTTGAGGTGGGCCACAATGTCGGCCCTGGTATCTCCTCGATTTCACACCCGTTGACCGTGAAGCCCGCATCGGTAAACGTTTCGTCTAACCAAAGTTCTCCAACCCAATCTCCTATCACATCGTTGCAGCCTACTCCATCCAACATTCCTACAACACTCGGTTCAACGTCATATAACTGGGCGGGACTCGATCAAATCGGCACCCATATCGATAGTGTCCAGGCGACTTGGAAGGCCCCTGCCTTTACGCATCCGGCTTCCGCCAATCGCTCCATCGCCGAATGGGTCGGGCTTGGCGGAATTAAGTCTCGCGCCTTAATTCAGGTGGGTACGATTACCTCGCCCAACGCCAACGGCACGGCGAGCACCACCGTCTTTTGGGAAAAACTTCCTCACCCCGCGATTCAAACCGTAACCATTCCGACAGGGACGACGGTCACGGCGAAGATTATGCCACAAGGCACGGACCAATGGCGTCTCACCCTCACCGAACAGGGCAACGCTTCTCCGTTAATCAACAAATTGGTCACCCTATCACCACGCGCCGCATCCGCTATCCAGACCTCTGCTGATTGGATTACGGAGGCGCCCTCAACGCAAAGTAGAGTGTCTCCGTTGGCGCCCGTGGCCTCCACAACCATGATAGAAGTCAAAGCGAATGGGGTACCCTTGTCCGCTATGGATCCCGCGAGCCTACAGACAGTGGGCCTCTTCGGGCGCGGAGGCCGACTCCTCGCAGCCCCCAGTAGCAGTAGCGGCTCGTCCAATCAACTAGTCGTTAATACCATCTTCGGATCCTTGCCAAAATCACGTTCCGGGACACGGGGCTATGGTTACGGGATGAGCAACGGCCTTGGTGACGGATCGGGTTACGGCGGCGGATATTCCAGTAATCAAGGACTGGGAACCCAACCCGGGACCGCCGGGGATGGGAATTCGGGGTCGGGCACGATCTATATCCCGGTCTGGCAACAATAACGACGGCGGCTCTGGTGGTGTTAGGCCGCCAGACGTACATGCCGCCGATGAAAGGTCATTGCCGTGGCGCAGAACAATATGGCCGAAAGCCCCCACCATCCGTTCGCAAAGTGGTGGGTCTGGTCGACTATGAATCCAAATAGTGGGGGAAATACCGAGGAACCCAAAAAGACTATCGTCCCGGTAAGACTCATAGCAAATCCACTGTGGGATGGTGGGACCGACTCTCCTGCCCAGGTCAACGCCAAAGCGTTCCAGCCTACGGCCCCAAACCCAAATAAGGTCCAAATGAGAAAAAGCGTCCACACCGGCGCCCTCGCCGGAAGGATCCCAATAATAAAGGCCAAAGAGGTCGCCAAACCCCCAGCTAAAGCAAGAACCGGAGGTCGGCGACCTCCCAACCGATCGCTCAATTGACCCAAGACGATCCGGCCCACACCTCCCCCCAACTGACTGAAAGCCAGCACTACGCCAGCCAAAGCGACAGATAAATGGTGAACCTGGCTCAAATCGGCAATCGAGTAAGTGAGCAAGATATACTGCCCTGACACCATCAAAAAGGCAATAGAAATAGGTCGTGAAAGTTGTCTCCAATGGGTGCCGGTGAGGCGCATTCGTTTTGGGTTTGTCATGCCTTTGGGGCGCCATTCTCGCATCGCAAGGGAAAATGCCCAGCCGGTTACCAATAGCTCCAGGGAAAACAAGACATAAACTGGTCCAAGATGCCACTCCGGGACTAGCCGCGGTAAAAGCCAGGCACCGAGTGCGGCTCCGAGCGGGACCCCGGTCTGCCGAATTCCCATCACAAGTCCGCGCGGACGACCAACAAACGCTGTGAATACGGCCTTGGTGCCCGACGAAGGAATCACAGCCAAGGAGACGCCAACGAAAAAGAGTACCATCAGCAACACAGAATAGCTATGAACCACAAGTAACATCGAACTCAGTCCCGCGGATAACATCGCTCCCCAAAACAAAATGACGCGTGGTCCCACACGGTCCACGGTGATTCCTACAAACACCATGCTAGTCATGACGCCCAATGAAAGAGCCGTCGTAATGAGTCCGAGCTGCGTTAAACTCAGGTGATAGGCGGCCACAAAAAATATTCCCATCACTACGAGACCCTGTTGCACGAAAGACATCCCGGTCTGGGACAGAAATGCCAATCCCAAAAATGGTGCTGGGCCTACCCGAGCTGGGAAATTTTTGGGAGAAAAAGGTTTTTCCATCAATGCCTCGAACCTCCTGACATGAAACGACGACGTAGGGCGTAAGTTCCAATAGCTGGTCATGAATCGTTCAGCCATGTTACGCACAAAGGAGGTGTACGCATTGAATTTTTCGAATAGTTCATGGCGGCGAGCCATGTTCGCCGGCATATTGGCAACCCTGGTCTTTAGTCTACTCCTTCGACTCGCCCCCATGGTCGGATCCCCGCGGATTGATGTGCCGCTCTGGGATGGGACCCTGGTCACCCTCAATCTTAGAGCCGCAATAATCGTCGGATATGGATTGGAATTTGGTGCCGGTATCCTACTCGCTCGGCTCTACGAACAACTTCGATCACGCTTGAAAACCACTCCATTAGCACGGGGTGCAGTCTTTGGAATGGTTATTTGGGCCGTGCTCATGGTGGCAGGACTCCCCTTGTTTAGTGTGGTGAGCCCGCTGGTCACCCACGGCCTTTTGCTAAGTCCCGGATTCTTTGCTTGGCATTTTGGCCTAGCTACAACCATGCTTCTTTTGGCGTCCCTATTAATGTACGGGATGACCGTCAGCTATCTCATGGAATCTCCGAGATTTAGACCGCATCCAGGTTAGCTTATGACAGAGGGAGCTTATGACTTGCTCCGAGCTCCCTCAGAACCGCTCACGGCGTGTCCTGACAGTCTCCTCCTCTAAGATCCCCTGGTTGGTCAGCTTGCGAGATTGCGTCCAAAATCTAAACACCGAGCCTGCACCGATCCCGCGCAGAAATCGCTCAGCCTCCAATGCCTTGCCCTTGCGGACGGCTTGAGGGCTAAAAATAAAGCCCCTCACCGTACCTGAGTGGGCAATTACGACGCCCCAGTTCCGCTCGAGGGACTGACGCAGCACCGCTTCTAATATCGCGTCGTCCGACCCGCGTTCCCACTGCACCTCAGCCGACAGCCGTCCTGCTTCCCCGATCAAGGCAAAGTTCCGCTGAATCAATCCTTCGCGGGCTCGCCCTAGCGCTAGCGATAATTTCTTTTGATGTTCCGCCGAATACGGAATGCGTTCTCGATGATGGGCCTCCGTGTTCACCCGTCCTTGGCCCACAAACCCCACAATGAGACCCGCAGGCATCGGCCCCCATCGCTCCAAAATGATCCCTTGACGTGGGTTGAACACCACCACTCCGTCATACATGACCCCATCTGACGGTTCAATTCGAGCCGCAATGCGGGCCATGCGACTCGGTGGTATCGACCGACCAAGTGCCGCCGACACCGCCCGCATGCTAGCCACCACGTCCGCCGAGCTTGATGCCATGCCCTTGCCTATGGGAATTACGGAGGAGACGCTCAAGAGTCCCCCCTGCGTCTTTCCTAAATATCTCAAAACTTGTTGGGCAGCGATTTGGGCTTTTTTTCGGTGGGGTGGATAGACATCCACGCCGGGCCCGGGCCCAGGAATAAAAATGGCGCGGGTTCCCCACCGTATGGGTAAAGTCACCAAAAATGGCATGCCATTCAGTTCGCCTTGCACCAATTCTCCGAAGGTTCCGGATGCAAAGCCCCATCCGCCACGACCCACGGCTTCGCCTCCTCAACCCGTTGCCAATTCGCATTTAACACAATAGTTTATCTTATTCTGCAGGGCACCAACAGGGATCGTGCACAAAACAGGCCAAATTTTATCCGGAGCTCGACGATCCCAGACTCGAAGTGCTTGAGCTATGCGTCGACATCGACCCTGCGGCATTCCATAAGTTAATAACGGCCCCGACATCCTGAGACCGGCCTTGAACTAAAATCTCAGTTTGTCCGATGGACAGCATGGCCAATTCCTGCCCCGACGGAAGTGTTGCGATAGTCACGGCAGTCGTTCCAACCGTTTCAGTCGTACGCGTCGTCCCCGCCGGCATCGTCAATTTCTTATTTGACTTCTTCCGTTCAGTAATAATTAGCGGATTTCCCGTAGGCGTCAGATAGGATAAAACCAACACCGGCGCCCCAGATTTCGTGGGTCCTATATCAACCCCCGTAAGTGACTCCATGGCTCCTGCTGGAGGCAGAATCACGGGAAAC
>JAJYPK010000130.1 GCA_021795465.1 Bacillota bacterium | reverse complement strand
CCGCGTTAACGTGCCGCCAGTCGGCATGACGAAGATAGCAGAGTCGACATTTTTTGGCGGGGCCAAAGAAACGGTGCAGGTGGTGCAAAATACCTTCCATGTCCCCATCGATTATTACGCCTACATCAGCATGTTTCAATTCGCCAAGGTCATTAACGACATGGGCGGCCTAACCGTGAATGTGCCGCACAACGAGGTCTACCAACCCAGTGGGGGCAAATTGGGCATCAACTTGCATAAAGGACTGCAGCATTTGAACGGACTCCAAGTCCTGTCATATGCCCGATATAGAAATACGGCACAGGGGGATATCGGCCGAATCCAACAACAACAACAAATTTTGAAGGATATTGCTAAACAACTGTTGCAACCGAAATATATTCCGGAAATTCCGAAGCTGGCGAGTGATCTTTTTGGCGCCTTAACCAGCACCAATCTGAATACCAGCCAATTGGTGGCGTTAGCGTTATTTGCGCATCACATCTCCCTGTCGTCGGTGCGCTATGGGACGATCCCTGGCTATGGAGCTACTTTCATGGACCCCTACTTAAAGGTGCCGTTGGCCTACTGGGTGTATGATTCCCACCTCAGTAACGTTTTGATCCAAGATACGCTCTTGGCTCAACCCCTCACCTTGGCCCAGAAACAAAGCCTCAAGATTGAAGTGGCCAGTGGTACCGGTAGTTTGGCACCCGCCCAATCGTTGGCTAAAAAACTGAAAGCCCAGGGATACGACGTGACGGGCGTCATATGGGCCAATAGCCATACCCACCAGCGCTCCGTTGTGGTCAACAGCACGGGCGATAAGTGGCTCGGTCAACGCCTGACCAGCATGCTCGGCAGCAACACCGTGAACCAATTTGCGCCTTACCACACCACGCCGTGGGACATTAAGATCACGGTCGGAGCGGACTACAAAGGGTAAATCGGCTTACGGCTAGAGTGCCCACTTGAAAGCGGCGGCTGTCCTCGCTGGGGATCCATTCCTGTTTGACCGCAACCGTGGGGGCCGCGCAAACCACAGGTCTTTAACTATCGGCTGGATCCTAACCAGAGACAACGGCAGAGGATGTACATGGTCGTCGGTAGTACAATCGGTTGCTGGCAAAGCACCGTAAAGTGGATAAGAAATATGGAGGGGACACACCATGCGGGTACTGGTCACGGGATTTGAACCGTTTAACGGGGAGCCCTATAATCCCTCAGAAGGCGTTCTGGCGTTAGTGCAGAACTTAGTGGAAGGTCCAGACACCACGATCACGACCGCCGTGCTTCCTGTGGATGCGATGCGAGTGGCGCGTGACCTGCCCCAGGTACTAAGGTCGGTCCAACCGGAGGTTTACTTAGCCCTTGGACTAGCACCGGGGCGTACCACGCTGTCTATCGAACGCGTGGGCCTCAATGTTTTGGATTTTCCGATGCCGGATAATGGGGGGAACCAACCCATTGATCAGCCGGTGATGGTCGGCGGACCGCTCGCTTACGCCACGACGCTCCCCATTAAGGCCATCGTCCAGGCGTGTCGCGCGTTAACGCTCCCCCTCTATGTATCCAATTCGGCGGGAACCTTTTTGTGCAACGCCGCGCTCTATTTAGGGCTTCATTGGGCCCATACGGATGGCTTAGGGGGTAAGGTGCCGCGTGTGGGCTTTATCCATATTCCCTACGCGATGCAATATGTTCCGAAAGTCTCTAATAACCCCGCGCTACCGTTGGATTTTATGGCTCGGGTCATTGCTGAGGCGATTACGGTAACGGTCAAGACACCGACGGACATCGTATCATCGGCCGGATCGATGACGTAGGCCCGAGGGGTGGGACGCACGGCGAGGATTGAAACGGCGTACCCCTGGGCTAGGGGGCCAGAAACCCACACACCGATCCCTTTAGCATGAGATGGCGAACGAATCCACGTGACCCAAAGGGTGAGAGACCAAAACAAGGGGGAAGATGCCAGATGCCGGTATTATGGGACCGCATCAAGCCTGCGGGGGATGGGGCTCTATTACTCGAATTCGGAGATCGGCTGGATCCGGAGGTCAATCGGGGAGTGCACGCCGTGGCCCGCTCCATTCGGCGTGCTTGGATTGATGGCGTATGGGGGGTGGTGCCGGCCTATACCACCGTTTTGGTGGAATTTAATCCCCTGGTCATTAGCGGGGAAGCGTTGGCTACGGGGTTAATGACGATGGACGTGGTGATGGAAGACGTCCAACCGCAATGCTTTACCATTCCTACGCTGTACGGGGGAGAATACGGTCCGGACTTAGAGGATGTCGCGGGGCGTTTGGGATTGTCTCCCGATGCGGTCATTGCGGGCCATACGTCCGTGCGTTATCACATATACTGTGTGGGGTTTTCTCCCGGTTTCCCCTTATGCGGCATCGTGGCCGACCAACTTCAGGTGCCACGCCGCGCGACGCCGCGCACGGTGGTACCCGCAGGGTCCGTGGCGATCGCCGGAGCCCAAACCGGAGTCTATCCCACGGCGAGTCCCGGGGGGTGGAATGTCCTGGGAAGGACTCCGATCCCGCTATTCCAGGTACACCGCGATCCGCCCATCCGCTATCAACCCGGCGATTCGCTCCAATTTCGCGCGATCGCGCGTCGAGAGTATGAAGAACTCGTCGCGGCCGTGAAAGCAGGACACGACGCGAGCGAGGTGATGCCGGATGTCCCGGATTAGCGTGATTAAGCCGGGGCTACTCACATCGGTGCAAGATGCGGGGCGTCCTGGCTATGAGCATGTGGGGGTGATGGTAGGAGGCTGGCTAGACGATTTTGCCGCACGTTGGGCTAACCGCTTGGTGGGCAACGCTGGGGAGGCGGCCGTCCTCGAAGTGACAATTTTGGGTCCCACACTCGAAGCGTTAGAACCGGGATGGCTGGCCTTGGCGGGCGCCAATTTAGGCGCCGCGATCAATGGGAAACCGTGGGCGCCGGGATCGAGTCGGCGAGTCCAATCGGGGGACCGCGTGAGCTTTGGTCGAGCGAACGATGGGGCCCGTGCCTATCTCGCCTTTGCGGGGGGGCTTCACGTCGAGCCGGTTTGGGGCAGTCGGTCGACCGACCTGGTGGCCGGATTTGGCGGCATCGCTGGCCGAGCGGTTCAAGCGGGCGATGTCTTGAGCTATGCGGGTGACCCCGGAAAAGCCGTCCGGGCTCCGGTGGAGACGTGCCTCGTCGGCCCGGTGTTGCATGTGTTGCCGGGGGTGGGTCTCCATCGTTTTCCGCCGGGAACCTGGGAGCGATTAATCGGGGGTCACTTTCGCGTGGGCCACCAATCGAATAGGGTGGGAATGCGTCTTACAGGGGATACGATTCTGGAGGCCCCTCCCGCGGGGGACCACGTGTCGGAAGGGATGGCGATAGGTTCGGTGGAAGTGCCCCCGAGCGGGGAACTCCTCGTCCTCATGAAGTCTCGTGGCAGCATTGGAGGGTATCCGACGGTGGCGCATGTCATTATCGCCGATTGGCCACGCCTCGCGCAACTTACTCCTGGGAGCGCCGTGCAGTTTGCGGAAATTTCTTCCGAAGACGCACGAAAGCGCTTGCGGGATCAGGAAGATTTGTTGCATAGGGAAGTCCTGCGATAGCACGCGTTTGATCCCGAAAGCTTTGGTGCATGGGGGACGTTGAGAACGCCCTGATACTTTGTCAGCCAATGTGGTCAGTAGGTGTCATGGGGGGCGCGCGACAATGTACCGAGACTTTCCTTATGTGCCGTGATGCCAGGTCGATTTGTTACAATGACAGGAGAGCGTCTTGAGATCTACGGATGACGACCAGGCATGACCACGTTGGTGATTTGAGAGAGGACCGAACGGTTTACGGAAGGATGTTCGTCGATGCGGGGTTGGATCGAGGAGTGCAGAAATGACCTATGAACTGATCATTATTGGTGGTGGGGTGTGGGGCACGTCGGCGGCATTGAGAGCCACACAACGAGGGGTCTCTTCAGTGCTGTTGGTGGAAGCCAACCACGGCGTGGCCCAAGAGAGTAGTGCAAAGGCCGGGGGGATCGTGACGGACCTGGTCTGGAACGCAGAGGATGTCGATTGGGTGCAGCGTAGTCGCACACTCTTTGCCCAGGCACGGACCTTCAGTCGAGATCCGTCTATCTTACAACGGTATGGAATGTTGACCCTGGCTACTCCCGAGCGTACGGAACTGCTGCAACGGCGTGCCAATGCACTAGTCGATCGGGAGATCCCCGCCGCGTTGTGGGATTATCGACAGATTGTCTCGGCGTATCCGGATCTCGACCGTGTACCGCGAGATGTGATCGGTCTATGGATGCCCA
Organism: Bacillota bacterium; assembly: GCA_021795465.1. Taxonomy (GTDB): domain Bacteria; phylum Bacillota; class Sulfobacillia; order Sulfobacillales; family Sulfobacillaceae; genus JAKADJ01. Next base: position 4,793 of record JAJYPK010000130.1, on the reverse strand, counting down.
ATGACTGTCACGTCAATCCGACAGCATACAGCGAGGCCGTTTTGCACCAAGCACGGGATAGGGGTCTTCAGGTGTTGTTGGGGGCTCGGGTCACGGCCCTTCGTGAAGAGGTTGATGGAGTGACCGTATTCGCGGGTACGGAGGGGCTTCATGCTCGCCGCGTTCTTATTACGGCAGGCACCTGGACGCGTAAACTCGTGCAAACTTGTGGGGTCGACATTCCACTCGCTCCCTACCGTGTGCAGTTATCATCCCTCAGCTTTCCCGATGGGTATCATTTGCCAATTGTTTGGGAACTCCGCACGGATGTCTATCTCGTGCCGGATGGTCCCCATAATCTATTGGCGGGAGATGGCACCCGCCTTATTGAACACGATCCTGATGATTACGAGACCCAAGGGGACGACGAGTTTGTGTCATCCATTGCGGACCGCGTGGTGAATTTGTCGAGCCGTGGGGACCGTGCGGGATTGCGTGCGGCATGGGCGGGCCTTTGTGGGAGCACTCCGGATCGGCGTCCACTCATAGGGCCTGTGACCGATCGTATATGCATTGCGACTGGAGACCAAGGATTTGGGATCATGCGGGGTCCAGCATTGGGAGAACTAGCGGTTGACGTGGTCATGGGAGAAGAAGAGGTGACACAGTTAAATCCACTGCGGTATCCCCCGACGGACTTTCCTATCCGACCGGGATTTACGTTAGAAGAATAAATTTGACTCGAGCGTGCCCAGAAGGGCCGGATTGAAATGAAAACGTGCCGGTTTTTTCGTCGATCTGCGAGATGAACGTGAATTACTCCTGGGTGAGCCTCGCTGCCTGCCGTCCGGTCAGCCTGGTTAGACAAACCTACGATAATCTCTTTCGGTTTTCCTCGGTTCCTTTCGGAACCCGCAGACCTGCCAGCACTTGCTGTAAAGCTCGTCACAGAATTCGTCGGCTCGGGGGTGGCTTCCGCTCCAGGGAGCGTGGACGCGTTTCCCAAGCTCCCCGCTCCAGATCCCGACAAAAGAAGGATGTTATGAAACCCACATCGGTGTCCTGTCGGTGGTGCCTTGAGCCCCAGTGTTACTGGGCCGTCATGATGATGCCCCGTCGCTCCTTTCGCTCCGTGGTGGCGACGGGGAAGTCAGGTTACGGTGATTCGGGAAATAACGTCTGGCGATACCCTAACCACGCATTCCAATACTGATGGTGCGCCGCTAATGTCTTTGTTCTCCCGCCAGACTTTGATGCCGGTGCGGCGGCCAATGACCAACGGAGCCCCATGATGGACACTAATGCCATATTGGGTTTGATATTTAAACCGTCCAATTAGTGAGATGTAAGCGGGCTTGACCTTACGGAGTGCGACCCCTTCCCGCGCTGCCTGCCGTTCTACCAAGGTCATCCAGGCCCGGTAATTAAACTGGAGTGTCACCCGGTTAAACTTGGCGCTCACATCACGGTTCATGGGTGCGGAAATATTCCGGGCCTCTTTTAGCGTTATGCTGGTTCTGTCCGAGACGATTTTGGTGGGGTTTATCTTGTGTGTCCGATTTTAGTCTTGACCCTAGTATACTAAATCAGTATAGTGTATATGATATATAGATACAGCCGGAGCGATACAACATGATGCATATTGTCTTAGTGAATCAGTCGGGATTCCCAATTTATGAGCAGATCAAGTCGCAAATCAAAGAACTCATCTTAACCGGGGCATTGCGCGAAGGAGAATCTTTACCGTCCATTCGCCAATTAGCCAAGGACTTAAGAATCAGCGTCATTACGACGACCCGAGCGTACAACGAGTTGGAGCAGGAGGGGTTTATCGCGTCGATGCAGGGCAAAGGGAGCTTTGTTCTGTCGCGAAACAACGAGATGATTCGGGAGCAGTACCTGCGGCGGGTCGAAGAGCATTTGGCGGACGCCGTGCATGATGCGCGGCTCGCGGGGATCGATGAGACCACCCTACGGCGCATGTTGGAGTTGTTGATACAGGAGGATCACAATGAATGATATTTTACGGTTGAGCCATGTAACCAAAACGTTTGCGAGTTTTTCCCTCCAAGACATTTCATTCACATTACAGCCTGGTTTTATTATGGGTTTGGTTGGGCCCAACGGGTCGGGCAAGACCACGACGATCAAGCTGATCATGAATATGTTGCACCGCGATCAAGGCACGATTACGGTTGCTGGGGCAGATAATTTGGTCGAGGAAACGGTAGTAAAACACCGGATCGGCTATGTCTCAGACGAACTATATTTCATCGAAGATTGGCGACCCGCTGAGGTGTGCCGGGCGTTGCAACTGTACTACGCCTCATTTAATCGTGACCGCTTTGCACAATATCTTCAACAATTTCAACTCCCTCAGAATCAGGCTGTCAAACACTATTCCCGAGGCATGAAAACCCGGCTGATGGTGGCAGCGGCATTATCCCGTGAGACGCAGTTGCTCTTATTGGACGAACCGACGTCGGGATTGGATCCTGCCGTGCGGGCAGAGCTATTAGACTTGCTGCAGGACTATATCAGCGATGGCACGCGTAGCGTGTTGTTCTCTACGCATATCACCACCGATCTCGAAAAGATTGCGGATTATATTGTCTTTTTGTATCAGGGCCATTTGATGTTTGCGAAAAACAAAGACGAGGTATTAGCGGACTATCGCGTGATGAAAGGCCCTCCCGACCAATTGACGCCGGAATGGAAGCGACAGTTGATTGGGGTACGGGGGAGTGCGATGGGCTTTGAAGGACTGATCCAGACGGGCGCCCTGGCTAAGATGCCAATGGGTGTGGTGGTGGAGCCTGCTACATTGGATGACATTATTGTGTATCACGCGAAGGGAGGCGTACGATGAATATGCTCCGATGCTCATGGCTTATCTATTTGGCGATGCGCACGTATGCAACACGGCTTATCATCATTGTTGCGATTATGTTCATTCCCGCGATGGCGACATTCTCTCGTGGGGGGACAAATTCTTCCGAAGCTTTGATCCTGGTGAGTCTTCTGGGATTTATTCCTGGGCTATGGGTGCTGTACACATTCTATATGTGGGAGAAGGCGCCTCGGCTCTTTCTCGTCTTGCCGCAGCGACGGTTAGACTTTGTCCGTGCGGTGTATTTCAATTATCTAGTGCTCACCGTGGGTACCCTAGCGATGGACGTGGTCGCGTACTTCATGGTTCAACATTATGGGCGGCCGCCCGCCGGGTTTTTCTTTCCTCTGGCGTTGGTAGTGGCGGGAATTGTGGTCCTGATCTCTATCGCCATCCCGTTGGCGTTTAAGTTAGGGTATGCCAAGATCCAAGCTGGTTTGCTGGTGCCCATTTTTATTCCTGTTTTGATGACTCCACTAAGCCGATTTCTGAGTCATGTGACAATCTTTCAATCGCTCGTTGGGCATCTGGTTCGCTTGAGTCATACCACACTCATGGCCGGGATGGTTATGCTCGCCGGAGCGGCGCTAATCGTGTCTTACAACACGGCCACACGCACGTATCTACAGAAAGACTTCTAGTTGAAAGAGATCACTTGCATCGCGTTTCGGTCTATGATAATGGCGGGAATGCGTAACGCCAAGCCTTCTGATTAACCAAAATCCGTCGCGATACGATGACATTGAGGGGGTCGTGGCCCACTACCAGACGGTCATTCTTTATCATCATGCCCCAAGCGTAGGCTGGAGATTATTGAGTCTGGATGGCATCACCAAAAATATGCACCTAATCCCCAAGATTCGGATAAAAAAGCCGATATTGTAGTCGGTCTTGCAACTTCCTTTCACCGCGATCGGGATGTAAGGTGGAAATATGCGCCTGATGTCCGTGGTGAGCGGTCCATTGGGCCCTGTGGTGTGATGATGATTAGGGTTACTCTATAAGTGAAATATTTCACAAAGTACCAGAAAGGATGTGTCTGGATATGAGTGCTCAGAAAGTTCCACACCTACCTATGGTTAAGAGTAACCCAAAGCGGACTCGATTAGTTCATCGTCTCCGATTGGTTCTCGTGGCGTTCGCTTTGATCGATGTCGCCGCCCACATTTTTTCCACTCCAGGTGCGACACCTATTGTGTCGTATTGGATTGACATCGAAACGGCCTCATATAGTCTTATCGCGGTGATTTATCTCTTGGGTTTGCGCACGTATTACGTGCCACCAATTCTCTTTACAGCATACAACATGGTAATGTTCTTCCTCTCGGGTGTGACGGCGTTACCATTTGGCATTAACAAGACTCCGTTAATTGGGCATGTCCAATTTCTGCAGTATTCGTTTGGCCGCGGCATGTCGTTGATAGCGTGGCTGTGTCTGCTGGTGTTGGGTTGGGTCATGCTCAAACTAGATCGCGGGTCAAAACTAGACGCTCTGTTGCGGGAATATTAAGTCCGCATTAGTACGAATTCGATCGCCACAGGCATCGGAGGAGCCACCTCGGGTGCCTTTTTCGTACTCCATCCCGCCCCCGCGGTGGGGGTTGGTTGACCTTAGGAGTGGTCATAGACTTAGTTTCGCAGATCGAGTGTCTTGACGGCTCTTTGTACAGGATCCTCGGTTGTTTAGTACCTGGCAACTTTCCGAGGAAAAGAATACGGCTTGGGAGTGCGACGAATAAAGTTAAGACTGGATGAACTCTCTCGCCGCCTGGTTTCTACGAGGCCGAGGCGGGGGTTTTTGGGATCGCTCCCGAAAGTTCCTGGCTCCTTGATTGCTGCGCCGGGGCCGTTGGCCCCAGATGTCTTGCGCGAATTTCTCCAGGCGTAACTTTGGACCATTCCAGCCCTAGTTTTCGAAAGTCCT
>JAJYPK010000016.1 GCA_021795465.1 Bacillota bacterium | reverse complement strand
TGCCCGTTTGTCGGCGAGGTTTGCGTCAATGGTCGGCGAGTCCGCTTCGCTCACGACTCGACTCATGGTCGCGTGGTATCGCTTTTCGACGACGCCGCCAACAATTGAGACGTTCACCAATTCCACCAACTCCGCTTTCACCAATTTCATCAAATGAAACCGGAGTTTACCCGGCTTTTCACCGAGGAGGCGACCCAAGTCGGTCAGCGTCATGGTATCGTGCATCAGCGCTTCCAACATCGCGAAACGTGTAGGATGTGCCAGTGCTCCGAGGGTCAAGCTGTCTTTAACATGTAGATCTTTGGTGTTCATGAAATCCTCCTTCATCAGCATGATATACGATAGTATAACCTAATTCTATCCGATAACGATATCGGTTTAGATTTCGCATAGGTTGTTGTGAGATTTTTTGCTCAATAATTAAGGCACAACAATTAAGGAGGGGCGACTGTGGAACTCAAACGCCTAACTATGAATCCCGATGATGTCAATTGGTACTTTATTTAATTGGGTCAACGCGCACGGAATACCAGACCGTGCCACGACTGGAGCGAACGGAGTTCATCTGCGTATGTTATCGACTATGAGGGGCCCGTCGGCCCCTCCTTTTTCTGAAGAACGGAGGGCCATTCAATGGAATTTCTACGAACACGCCGGGACTTACCGATTTACCCTTGGCGTAATAATCAAATCCGCATTGCAGCCGACGATAACGAAGTCTGGGAAATTCCAGATCCTGACGGTCATTGGCAACGTCTACTTCAATTGTGCGATGGTATTCAATCAGATGTCGCCATCGTTCAAACCATGGTCGCGGCGGGTGTGAGTACTGAAGACGCGGAGGGAGCGCTGACGCAACTTCGCGAGGCCGGCCCTGTCGTCGCTTTTAAATCCCCATATGTAGAATCTGCGGATGATGAACGTGCCCGCGGGAAGCTCGAGCATTTGGATGCACTAGCGATTCAGCGCCGCTTGGAAACCATGAGGGTGACGGTTATTGGTGCGGGAGGAGGCGGTAGCCACTTCCTCATGCACCTGGCGGCCATCGGCGTTCGGCACATGCGGATCGTGGATTATGATCGCGTGGAGGTTTCGAATCTCAACCGGCAATGGATGTACGATATCGACCACATTGGCTACGCCAAAGTCAAGGTCGCATCAGAGTATATTTCTCGTCACGTTGCAGGGTCCCAGGTGCAGTCTTTTAATCAGAAGCTCGAACGAGTCGCCGACATTCAATCCATCGTTCGCGGCTCGGACTGGGTCTTTTGTGCAGCCGACGAGCCACCTTACCAGATGCAGCGGTTAGTCAACTACGCTTGCATGGCGGAAGGCATTCCCAGCGTATATGCCTTCAGTCAGCGCCAGAGCGGTCGTATGATGGAGGTGATTCCTGGGGTCACCGGATGCATCGATTGTCTCTTAGCTACGAGCGATGACCGCTCTCCATCATTTCGCCAACTGGTTACCAGTTTAGTGTTGAACCAATTCCAGCCCGACACACCACTCATTAGCCCTACCTTGGGTCTCATGACATCGTGGATTATGAAACGCTGGGTGGACCTCGTAACTGGTCCCGATCTGGCACGGGGCAATGCCGTGCTGCGCTTAGATTTTTCGACCCTAGCGGTGGCCCCCGTGAGTACCTGGATCCGCCGTCCAGATTGCGTAACATGCGGCGATCATGGCAATGCTGACCATGCGCTGTGGCAGTTGGTTCCGATTGCATGACTCTCGGCCCGAGGTAAACGGGCGGATAATGTGGGGCACTCCTGTCAATTTCGACAAAACAACCCTTACGTTGAGCGGTGGAGGGTGTCCCCTATTTATGTGTAGGTTGGCGTTTTGGGTGAGATTCGACCGGGCGCTCAAAGTAAGGCAATCCTCACTGAGTGCTAAACAACGTGCGTGATGGGAGGTTCTCATGCAATACCTCCATCATGGTTCCCAGTCCTATTCGAGAAAAGTGTTCATGGACAAGATGGGACCCATAGATGCATGGCATAGTGATGCAATATCCGTAGTTGACGAGGTCTGTCCGCTTGACAGAGATCGGGTTCCAGGAATCTCATTGACTTTTCGGGGTCTTATCCAGACGTACCCATCTCGCCACATAACCTATTGCTCTACATTAAAAATCGGAACCGTGGTCCAATGAATTGGGAGCACGCGGGCGACGAAGGGGTCAACGGTCCCAAGCAGAACTGGGTACGACTGCTTACTCGACGGGCTAGCCCGTCGACCCCAACGTTTTGTCCAATTTCAATTGTGTGCCCGCGAACTTTCATGGCGAGTGGAATTATGTCATCGTACCACAATGAGTTAGTTATTTTACTTGGAGTCCTTAGGGAGACGATGGCAACAGTTTCCTCCTCCTCTGATTTAGATCGCCGTCTTGGCCGTAAAAGTATGAGTCTTACAGTTATTGCCATAATCCTATTTAGAGGGTACAATTGTTTTACATTAACTCGGTATTGACGTCAGCCACACCATGCATTCTGACCGGCGTCGGATACTCGGTCGTGGGTGCTTTCAGGGTTGTGGTAGTGCCAAGAGTCAGGCCATCCGCCATGGTGAGAGAGGAGATCGGACGATGGATCTTTCCACCTTGTTTTGGTCTCTTACGATTCCGGGAGCTCTGATGGGCCTCCTCGCTCTAGGTCGCGATACCTGGCAGAGGACGTTCAAGGGGCATGGGAATCCGTGGCTAGCATCGCACCTGGAAATCCGAGCCTTTCGTCGACTGGAACAACGGTTTTCTCGTGATCGTCACCTAATTTCTGCTCACATGCTGCTGGTCGATGTCATTGGTCGTCAGAATCTCGAACAATTAAGTGCTGATGATCGTCAGTTTGTGTGGCGTGCGCATTGTGACTTCGTCATCGTGTCACGTGCGTCTTTAAAGATTGTCAAGGTTGTCGAAGTTAACGGAGCATTTCACCAAAACACACGACAACGGGGTCATGATCTACGCAAGAGAGCCATTCTCGGGCGATGGGGCATTGAATTGGAAGTGTGGAATTGATGGCTATCGGGATAGCGGCTCGATACTTCGAGCTCGTTGGGTGGGGCCACATTAGCTTCTCTCTCGATCTATTCCCTGTTTAGTTGTCTAAGAAGAGCGGTAACTGGTTGATTAGCACCGGTCTTGGGCACCTAAAATCCTAGACTCTCGTGGACAAAGAGACTGATCGCCTGCGCGTAGTCTTGGGGGTCGTAGCGAAAAGAGCCCTGGACGGTGACGTGTATCACCAGACCATCTTGAGATCCGATGAGAAACCGGGCGATGCTGGTAAGGGAAAGCCGGGGATGAAATTCACCACGCGCGACACCACGTTCGAGTACCTCGATAAATAGGTTTTCAACCCGATCGAATCGCGAAAATATACGGTCTTGACGAAGCGGATCGTCGCGATGCTCCAAATGGTACTCCACCACCATGGCGACCAAACGACGATCTCGTTCATCCATGCGGCTCGATGGATTGACTAACTTAAGCAATGCGGGTCCGATAGCCGTGTCATCGGTGCGCATGCGCTCCAACTCGCCGAAAAAACGCTGGTCGTAGCTGTCGAGCACGGCTTCGAACAGTTCTGCCTTATTGGCAAAGTATAAATAGAGGCCGCCGCGGCTGACGCCGGCCTCCTTAAGGACATCTTGGATGGTGGTGTGTGCGTAACCAAGACGGATAAAGACGTTCTCAGCGGCCGCGATGAGTTGTGCCCGTTTGTCCTCTTTGTAGGTCTGACTCACTTTCGGCATGATGGACCCTCCCTTGTCCCCATGTTATCACGCCACCCATCCCACTGACCAGGATGAGTAGCAAACCTACCAAGAGGAATGCCGGGATTACGCCGAAATTGGACACCGCGAGGCCTCCGACCAAAGGACCCGCGACGACGCATGCCGAGGTGATAACCCCCACGGCAGCCATGACCCGGCCGGTCCAATCCACCGGGGTATCTCGTTGCATCACCGTTTGAAACGGAATAATCGCCAGAGCGGCGGCAGCGGCCGTACCCAGCATTAATATCGGCACCGCCCAAAAGAGCCTTATCAGGACCAAAATTGCGGCCCCACCGAACCCTACGCCGAGGGTGAGTGACCCCACTGCGATCCACACCATGGGTCGCCGGATGCTAGCGCGTCCCATCAGCAGAGCGGTGATGACCATTCCTAGTCCCGACGCTGACATCGTGATGCCCAAGAGCCGAGCGGCGTTGGGGATACCGCGTAAGAGAATGACAAATTGCGAATCCACCATTTGTACGACAAACAGCACGATCGCGAAAAATCCTAGAATGGTCCTGAGAGGTCGACTTGTCAGCAAGTAGCGAAATCCGTCTCCGTAGTGCGCAGGTTCGCGGGGTCCGACCCTGTGCGCAAGATGTGCACGTCCCCCGGGGATAAAGGTAATAATGGCAGCCGAGGCGACAAAGCAACCGGCATCGATCGCAAAGGGCACACGGGCACCAAACGTAGCCACCAACATCCCACTAAGACTAGGCCCCAATATCTTGGTGCCTTGGGACACCGCCATGCGTAACGACATGGCTCCGGGCATGTCAGAGTCGGCGACCAGCTCTTTTATCATGCCGCTTTCGGCGGGCGAAAAGAAGGCGTCAAAGCTTCCTAGCAAGGCCAGCGCGACATAGAGTTGCCATAGATCGCGTACGACCAGCACGGATAAGGCCGCCACTGCACTGAGAAGATTGGCGGTAAGCATTATCCCCTTGCGAGGACGGCGGTCGGCCAGCAACCCGGCCATGGGCTGGACCACCATACCTGGGGCAACCAAGACCACCACACCAAGCGCCACGGCAAAGGGACCATGATGCCACCGGATACCAATAAGCACCATGACTGCCAAGATCATGAGCCAATTGCCCAGACTGCTGAGCATTTGGGCAGCCGTGAGAGCTGCAAATCGGGGATTATTTCGAAGTAGCATGCTTTCATTCTCCATATAAGTGACATAACTGTCGTTTATATAATTATAGAGACATTGATGTCGTTTTTGCAAGAGTATTTTACGATACGGGGAGAAAAATATGTCCAGAGACGCTTTGGGAGGACACCTTCGATTGAAGGCTAGAACGTTTTCATCGGGATTGCCTGTTCTCGATGCGGAGTACTCGTGTGCGTCATCTCTAAATAATTGACATTTATAGTATTGACCGAAAATTTTCTTAATCATATAATTGTGATCGAAACACGCACAAATTTTAATACTTACGATCGTAGTGATCGAATTTGAGATCAAAAAGTATAGGGAGGATGGAAATGACCGACAATTCCTTAACTGGGGGAGAAGTTGGGCGTACACGTTGGCGCCGTATTATTCCTGTCGCATTTTTGATGTACACCATTGCGTATATGGATCGCATAAATGTAGGCTTCGGATTCAGTGGGATGGAAAAATCGCTGCACATTTCTGCATCAGCTGCCGGTTTGGCGGGCGGTATTTTCTTTTTTGGCTACCTGTTTCTGCAAATTCCCGGAGGGCATATCGCGTCTAAGTTCAGTGCCAAGAAGTTTGTTCTTGGCGCGTTGTTAGTGTGGGGTCTCTTTGCGATTCTTACAGGCGTCGTGCAGAACGAAACCGAACTAATGATCGTACGCTTCTTATTAGGTGTGGCAGAAGGGGGCGTTTGGCCCGCGACCCTAATATTGCTTTCGCGGTGGTTCCCGGCCGAAGAACGAGCACGAGCGAATATGTACTGGATGTTTTGTTTGCCGGTGGCGGCTATCATTATGGCGCCGTTGTCAGGATTTATTGTCCAACATCTATCCTGGCGGTATCTCTTTATCTTTGAAGGCTTGCCCCCATTTATTTGGGCATTAGTCTGGTGGCTCTTAATTGCAGATTCTCCCGACACAGCTCGGTTTATCAGTCCGGAGGAAAAGGCTTATCTTCACCAAAAGTTCGAGGAAGACCGACTCCGTAGCCGGACCGTCTCCCAGGACTGGCGTGTGGCCTTTAGTAATCCACGTGTATGGCTCTTAGTTGTCATCTACTTTTTGGTTCAAGTCGGGTTCTACGGCTTCGCCTTATGGTTGCCGACGGTTATTAAGGGGTTGACCAAATCGGGATTCACGGTGACTGGATTCATTACAGCGCTTCCTTATGTGGCCGCACTGATTTTAATGTGGATCAATGCGAATCACTCGGATAAGACGAACGAACGAAAAAAGCATACGGCCTTCCCGCTTATTTTTGGGGGGCTAGCCTTATTGGGGTCTCTGCTGACCACGCACGTCATTCTGTTATCCCTGGTATTTTTGATTCTGACAGAAGGCTTCATGTTGCCTTACGTGGGAGTGTTCTGGACGCTGCCCCCTCTGTTCGTGACGGAGGCTGGATTGGGACCCACTATGGGACTAATCAACGGAATCGGCAATTTGGGCGGATTCTTTGGACCCTTTATCGTCGGAGCTTTAATTACGGCGACCAATTCGACCGTTGCTGGGATGGTTGCGTTGACGATCGTTCTTATCGTGGCCGGCCTGCTGATCTTATCATTGCGGGTGAGGAATTTAACCGTAGATACCGAAGCCGCAGAAGTTCAGGTTTAATCAGGCAGTGCCAGGTGAGATCCGATAGCGCATGAAACGCTATGCGCGTTTCATGGATGAGAGGAGTGAAGCCCGTAGGGTGTCCCGAGTTGAATGCGGAGGACACCCAAAGGCGCTTTGGATGAACCAACGAGAGCGACGGGAATACATTGTAAAAAACATCCAACGCAATGCCACCGTGCGGGCCGAAGACTTAGCGTCGGCACTGGATGTTTCCATTGCTACGATCCGGCGAGACTTCTCTAGCCTTGAAGGCCATGGACGATTGCTACGGACCTACGGAGGAGCCGTCATTGCTCCATCGAGCACCGAGCAAAGTTTTCAACAACGGATGGGTGCCCAGCAATCGGCGAAGTGCCGTATTGCGGCCACGGTACTCCCGGTGTTACTGGAGGCTAAGTCGGTTATTCTAGATGCCGGGACCACCACAGCATGCCTTGCCCGATCTATTCCGAAAAACCACTCTCTATTGGTAGTCACAAATGGTCTCAGTATCTTAGATGAGTTACGGTACCGGGATGACATCGAATTGGTAGGGTTGGGAGGCGGATTGCGTCATAAAAACCAAGCCTTCATGGGTGATGCTGCCCTCGATCAACTGTCGCGGCTTCAGGTTGATGTCTGTTTCTTGGGGGCATTTGGCTTGGACCCAACGGTCGGGGTAACGTCGCCTACGGCATCCCTAGCAGTATTGAAAACGCGGATGGTGACGTCGGCTCGAGAGGCGTTCATCTTGGTAGATTCTAGTAAATTCCATAAAAATTTTGCGCATGTCAGTATGATCGATGGCCCCGTGACTATCGTGACCGACACGCCGCCGTCGGAACATGATGTGCAAGCAATTTTGGATCGAGGCTGGGACCTCATGGTGGCGGATGATCTGGATGGCGTCGATACGGACAGGGAAGACCGTATATGAGACGCTTTGCGGTTCTTGCAGACGATCTTACGGGAGCGAGTGCCTCGGCTGGGGCACTCGCCGTAGGATTGGGGATGTCGATTCCTGTGCTGGAACAGATCCCCGAGATGCCAAACCGTACACTGGTACTCAATACCCGCAGTCGTGAAGATCCCCGTCGCCGAAACCTGATCACTGCATGGGTGAAGCATCTTTGGGCGCATGAATATCGGAATTTTGACAAGCGGATTGATACGACGTTGCGGGGTCCGGCTCCCGATGAACTGCAGTTGCTATTGGACGCATTGCCTGAGGAACCGTGGATCGGTGTGATCGCAGCCTATCCCAGCGCGGGTCGGACGACACGAGGCGGGAAGCAATATCTTCATGGCGTGCTGGTGTCATCCAAACTTCCTGAAGTCCCAACGGACGACCTCGGTGCGTACCTGTTTTCGAGTGCTGCGTCCCCTCAAGTGATATCACGCGAGGCTCTCTATCGTGACACGGATGCGTTGGTAGCTCATTTAAGTGCAACCAGACGCGTGTGCTTTGACGTGACGGATGACAACGATCTGGTGCAGATTGGCTACGTGCTCCATCGCCTACGCGCCACCATTACGACACCGATGGTTACCGTCACGAGTGGGGCTCTTCTTGAACATTATCCCGGGATTGGGCCAGACCGGGTCGCCCTTGTGGTAGGCAGTCCCACCGTCATCAACTTACGCCAGATTGAATACTTACGACGGCGCCGTAAGGTGGCAATTCGGAATTTATCTGAACCGATAGATGGGGAGAGACTGCCTTCTATCATCGTAATCCATTCGGGATTGGAACCCATCGATGCAGCACATCGTCAACCATTGGCTCGTGCCTTGGCACGAGATGCGAAGTGTCGGTTAGATGAACTCCAATCCCAACATTGGATTCCCGATCGTCTCATTGTGACCGGGGGAGAAATGGCTCAAGCGTTTTTGGATCAAATCGGGGCCCATGGCACTAATGTCAAACGATTGTTGTCTCCTTTAGTGGCACAAGGCATTATTGACGGGGGGGCATACGATGGCCGAGAGATTGTGACCAAGGGTGGCCTCGTGGGAGATGAAGCACTCTTTCATCGACTGGTGATGGCTCCCTCGATAATAGGCAATGACAGAGGAGGTAGCGGACCGCATGAATAGTCACCAAGAACGCGTACGAATCGGTATTACGATGGGAGATCCAGGGGGGATTGGCCCAGAAATCATTGTGAAGTCCCTGGCCGAAACCGGAGTGTATGAGAAGATTATTCCGGTGTTGTACGGGGATCCGGAGGTTTTTCGACAAACGGCACATTTGGTGCAATGGCACGGTCACATTAAGGTCATTGAAAATGCACGGGAAGCCGTCGGTGAACTCGGCGTGTTAGACGTGGTCGCCACCAGCAACGTGGGACATCCGATGGATTACGGGAAGGTGAGTGCAAAGGCCGGTGACATGGCGGTGAAAGCCATCATGGCCGTCATCGAAGCGGCCAAAAACCAAGACATCGCGGCAATTAACACAGCACCTATCAATAAGGAGGCCGTGCGTAAAGCCGGGTATCACTATCCTGGCCATACCGAGATGCTCGCGGAACTGTTTTGTGCGGACCACGTTGTGACCATGTTCGTGGTCGAAAACTTGCGGGTGTTTTTTCTTACGCGCCATCATCCACTGAAAGAGGCCATCGCCCTATTGACGATTGATCGGGTCTACGAAGGTATTGAGCAAGGCATCCGCTATCTCCAAAATCTCGGGTTTTCCGAGCCCTGTTTGGCGGTCGCTGCCTTGAATCCGCACGGAGGCGAAAACGGATTAATTGGCTCCGAAGAGCACGACATCCTGGCGCCTGCGGTGTCTAAAGCACAAGCCGCCGGATTGTCGGTGGTGGGGCCGGTACCAGCGGATGCCGTGTTTTATCAAGCGCGACAAGGACGTTATACCGGAGTCTTATCTCTCTATCACGATCAAGGTCACATTGCGACCAAAACCTTAGATTTCAATGGAACCGTAAGTGTCACATTGGGACTACCCGTAATCCGAACGTCCGTCGATCACGGTACGGCGTTCGATATTGCGGGAAAAGGAGTGGCCGACGCTCATGGGCAATCTGAGGCCTTACGCGTATGCAGCGAACTGGCTCGTCTTACCCGCCTCACCACATGACATAAAAACCACCGAGGTAGATCAGACCACAAGGGACTTTTTGAAAACTGAAAGGAGTGTCCAAGAATGCAATCGTTCCACCTTGCCCTAATACCTGGGGATGGCGTAGGACAGGAAACCGTACCCGCAGCGGTGCGGGTCCTAAATCATGTTGCAAGTCTCTCGAACCAAGTTCAATTTTCTTATCAAACGTTTGATTGGAGTTGCCAACGTTATGTGAAGGAAGGGGCCATGATGCCCACTGACGGATTGGACAGGCTTAGAGATTTCGATGCCATTATTCTCGGCGCTGTTGGCTACCCAACGGTACCGGACCATGTATCACTGTGGGGGCTCCTGTTGCCCATTCGTCGTACCTTCGATCAATACGTCAACTTACGACCGGTCAAACTGTTACCTGGCGTGACCAGCCCGTTACGTGCTTACGAGACTGGCGATATAGACTTTGTGGTGGTTAGGGAGAATACCGAAGGGGAGTATTCCAATATGGGCGGTCGCTTGCGGATCGGTACGCCCGAAGAAGTGGTGGTACAAAATTCGATTTTTACACGATACGGGACTGAACGTGTGATGCGTTACGCCTTTGAGCTAGCGAGACAGTCGCGCCAATATCTAACCTCTGCGACCAAATCCAATGGAATTAACTATTCGATGCCGTTCTGGGATGACGTGTTTCGCGAGATTGGGAAGGAGTACCCCGAGATTAGGCAGGATAGTAACCACATTGATGCATTGGCTGCATATTTTGTAACCCGCCCCGAAAGTTTTGATGTGGTGGTCGCGTCCAATTTATTTGGCGACATCCTGACGGACCTAGGAGCGGCCATCCAAGGAAGCATTGGAATCGGTCCCTCGGCTAACATCAATCCCGAGAAAAAGTATCCATCGATGTTTGAACCGATCCACGGGTCTGCTCCGGATATCGCCGGACAAGGGGTGGCCAATCCCATAGGGCAAATATGGGCTGGCAAGCTGATGTTAGATCATCTCGGGTTGACAACATTGGGAACTCTCGTATTGCAAGCCATTGAGTCCACCTTGATAGAAGGTATCAAGACGCGAGATTTGGGGGGGAATGATACGACGGAGACCGTGACCGACGCGATTCTTCGGAACTTGACCGCTTTAGCTGGCAGTTAATTATCACGAGGGATAGGTAGCGTGAGGTCAAGATACTGAACGCAATACGTGGTCAGGAATCCACGTAACGAACTCAACTCTCGGTGTACAAAGAAGACGAGCCTTTCGCGGCGAAGAGTTTTGGGTCCGAGGCCGTGAGGTCTCGGGCTAAGGCTCAACAGAGCGATGTCTCGCATTATATCAAGCACTTGGCGAAAGCGGTGACGGGACGTCTGCTGAATCGTGGATGGGATTGCATGTGGGGCCAACCCCCAGTCGACTGAGGGGGTGCCAGAGGGTTTCGGGGGACTTACCGAAATTCGGGATCCCACGGCCCATTCGGATGGTGCAGAAACCCTAAGGCGATCTGGTGAATCGGGGAATTAACGATTACCCGCCCCGCTATCGATTCCTCCAGCGAGCCAGGGGCCCAACCTCAGCCACTTGCCGTTGGATCTCGTGTTCGGTGAAAAGACCTTGGCCCAAGAACTCCACGGCAGTGTACTCATCCCGCTACATCTGTTTCTTGTGCTTCGGGACTTGCGTCGTCCCTTTGAGGCGTTGATGGTGGTCATCATTCTTGCAACTCAGGGGTGGAGTTGGCACTGGGGAAACTGCGGACGACCCAGGGCCTGGTGGCGGTATCCTTGGCTTACTTGGATTGTGGTGATAGGCATGAGTTTCGTTTCCTATGGATTGGAGTCCACACCCGTGGTCCGGAGACTACCCAGGGGATGTTGATTGAGAGGTTAGGGCGGCGCGGCAGAGTTGGCGGGACGTGGACGATTGACCAAGATGATACCGACCGCGATAAAGACGCCGCCTAACATGATGTCACGGGTTAACGGCTCGCCCAAAATAATCCAGCCAGACAACACCCCGAAAAAGGGGGCCAAAAAGAGAAGCGCACTGGTTTTAGCCGCATCTCCATTTTGTAGCAGCCAAAACCACAGACTAAACTGGACCACCGATGCCATGATGGCGAGCCACAATATGATGCTGACCGACATCCCGGTGATGACGAGCATCGGGTGCTCGAGTATGGGGGACAGGACCAGCAACATCAATCCGCCTATCAGCATTTGATAGGCGGTGAGCGTCCACGTGTCAAACGCGTCGCCCCACCGCTTAATGAGCACGGTCGCCACGGCCCAAGACATGGCACCTAGAAGACCTAAGATCGTACCCACTCTGAGATTGAGATGGAGGCCCAAGGTCATGAGAATTCCGGAGAACCCCAACACAACCCCCAACCATTGAATCCAGTGGTAGCGGGTACTCAGAAAGAGAGTGGCCAACAGTACCACGATGATCGGATTGGTAAAGAGGAGAATGGACGCCTCACTGGCGGTGATGGTCCGCAAACTGATGAAGATCGTGCCCATGACGCCGGCCGTTTGAAAGAATCCAATCAACGCTACCTTGAACCATTGGTGGATGCCGTGGGGTCGGGGACGGTGCCAACCCACCAAGGCCATCATGATCCCCGCCAGGGTAAAGCGAATCCCAGACAACAGCAAGGGTGATACGTCGCGAAGTTCTAACTTGCCGATGGAAAACGAACTACCCATGAGCGCCGTAGTGAAGAGAATCCCGCCGATGTAGGTAAGTTTCGTCGTGCGGCCCACCTCCTCCTTGAGGGTATGACGTTAATTGCATTCCCGTGCTATTGTACTCCTTGGCTCTGATCAGTGACGGATGACCCGGACGATGTTAAACCTCGGCATTCGCGTGTCAACCCAGTGTTTAAATATGGCTCGATAATCCCCGTTGATGTTTGCCAACCCATGAATGAATGTCGTCTGTAAGGCGCCCCAAAGTCCATTCTTGGTGTGCACCATCGGGATCCGGGCATCCGAACGTCCACACCCGTGACACCTGCAATCTTGCCGTGATGTGATTCGGCTCATCGCGGACACTCTGTTCCATTACGACGAGGAGTAACCATATCCCTGTGCCTCAGCTTAATTGTGATATGTTTCTTTCTAACGAGTTTCGGGACATCGCGATGCGAAATGAAGAGGCTTTATGTCTAGTCATGGCGAGTTGCTTATATCCAAGGGCCAGATAGTGGGCGGACACCTGGGCCTTCTTAGTGATCGCTCTACCGTTATTCCGGGTTTTCGTGGATCGTGGCTGCGATTGCCCACCCGATCCTAGGTGCAAAAGCCATGAATCCTGTTATCATGGCGCGGATCGTGGTCGCCGAGAAACCGGCCCATATTGGTTGCATGTATCTCGAATCACATGGGGTTATCGGCTTACACCGAGCTGCGATGCCTCACTTGCTGCTAATTGTCGCAGGACAGGGTGGAGTGCGGGGTGACACGCCAGACATGTTGCCGGTGGGCGTTGGGGATGCAATATTTTGGGACGCCGAAGAATGGCACGAAACGACGACCGACACGGGCCTCACGGCGATCGTGATCGAATCCGAGGGCTTAAATCCTGCAGACTACATGCCAGTCCTCGATAGTGGCCAAAAAACATACACACCGCCCTTATCAAACCGACCCTGGTATGACTTGACCCAGGAATCACTCTGAGGTGAGAGCCCCTGAGACACTTACAGGACAGGGGCTATCCGGCGCTTCTTTTGAAGATCGATGAGGGGTGGGGTGGACGGTCAATGACGGCCCTTCTGCCCCGTTTATTTTTTCAACACGCTCAAGTGGGATTCCTGTCTCAAACTTATGGCGATGGTGGCTAAGGGAGCAACTTTACCAGCAGTTCTTTCAGGTCATGTGCAGTAACGGGCGCTACATTGTAGAAGTCATCCCATCACCAATTAACCGTCGTCGATAGCTTTTCACACCCGCTTAGGCTTTACCATAGTACCCGGTGATGGACTTGTGGAGGTCCTCCTGTACTAGGGCCCTACTGTGATGGAACGACCCTAGCACCTGGACATCTGCCGGGATGATTTCGCGCTACACTCTAAGTATGTTGAGCGGCTCTATACAGTGCAAAAAACCACACGGGGCCGACTATAGAGAGGACCATCTCACAGGCGAAATACAAAGCGAGTCCAAACACCCCCAAAAATGAGGTGGCTTTGAATATCGCGACAAGAATGACGCCATAAAATAGCACGCTTAGAAGCATTGTTCCGAGTAAGGCTAGATAGCGTGCCCCCATGAAACTGGCCTTAAAGCTCTGTCCCCAGGTATACTGGTCGACAAATAAGCCAGCCGTCATGCGTAGTAACCAGGGAAACGAGGCAATAATCGCTAGCATAAGGACCACGAGGCCTACTACATGTAACAATCCACCGAGGATTCCACCCACGATGCCCAACACAATCGCATAAATAAGCAAATACAGGTATAGACCCCAGCCACGCCCGTAGAGTTTCTTACCCATGCTCCAAAAGGTTCCCCATGAAACGGGTCGATCTTTTACAACTTCACCGAACATGCCATAAATCCCTGCCATAAAAAATGGGCCGACAACGAGGAGGACACCATACAAGGCAAGCATGCCCAGGAGGATTTGCTTGGCCTGGGTTGGTGACATTAGCGGGGATCCGATAAAGTGAGGATGGACCATGGCAGATAACAAGGCGTTGCCCCCGACCAATAAAAGTCCGGCCACCAATAATATTACAAAGAGGGCGCTCCAAACCAATGCTGTCCAGGTGCCACCGCGAGACAGAGCACGACGGCTTGTCGCCCATGTGCGAGACAACATGAAAAAACTCCTTTCTTCCACACCACATTTCTCGATGGTACTTCAAACAGTATGCAAAACCTCACGCGTTACCTCAACATTTTGCGCTGTATTTATTGGAAGAATGGACGTGCGATACAGCCAGACCCTTATCACGCGCCCATAATCCCCAGGATAGGTGATGCCCGTTGCTGTATCGCCTGGCGTTGTCTAGGCAGAATTGTTCTCTTATCCTATCGCCCTAATCCTTCGGCTCCTTCCAATGCGACATACTCCGTGAGTACACGTTCCATGTCTTTCTTTATGCGATGATACTGAGGATCGTTGGTTCCCTTTAGTGCAACCACGTGCATCATATCGTGTATGTGGTGCAGCGACGTGCCTTTCATGCCTTTCGTCTCAATGTATTGCGCCAAACCACAGCGAGTTTGTAGGAAATGGGACAGGGAGTCTGGTAAAGGGGCCAAAGCACGGAGTTGAGAATGCCATAAAATATTGGCCGCGAACGCGCCTAATGCTGTCTTGGGTCCATTGATGTCTAAGTCCAATTGGTATTGCTTCATCCAGGGAATGACGTCTTCTTCCGGCATGGGACGTGAAATCCAATAGCCTTGGGCATAATCGGCGCCAAGGATGGCGGCGGCTTCGAGTAACCCCGCGTGCTCAACCCCTTCGACCGTAACAACGGTGTCGAAATCATGTCCTAGACTGGTCAAATGATGGATGAACCCCAGAGCTTTTTGGGGACCAAACGTGAGGTTACGAACTAAGCCTTGATCGATCTTGATCTCGTCAAAGGTCACGCGGCCCATCCGCATTAAGGAACTATAACCAGAACCCAAATCGTCTTGGGCTAAGTGAATACCTGAACCTTTAAGCTCCGCAATACCTTGAGCCAAGGTGTTCGTGGTGCTGTCTTCAGTTTCCAGTAGTTCCAGCGTCAATCGGGCGGGGTCCGTTCGGGTAGCTGCTAACAACCGCTTTATTTCACGCATATAGGTGCCTTGCCCGATCCCTGCAGGCGGAAGGTTGACGGAGATACCGAGCGAGGCGTAAGCGTGCCAGCCATGCAAATCTCGAAGCGCTTGGTATAAGCCCTTGGTAAAGAGAGACAGTAATTCACGGTGGCCAAATGTCGGCAGAAATTCATTGGGTGGGATGACCTTGCCCCCCGGTTCTCGCAGTCGGGCCAAGGCTTCCATCTTGTGAATGGCCCGAGTCTTTAAGTTGACGATCGGCTGATAGTACATCACCAATCCGTTTTCCTCCAACAGGTGGCGGTAAGTCTGCCTTTGACGTTGGCTAATGATCGGTTGATTTTTGACAGATTGCACCACAATGGTGTGGAGCACCTCTTGTAGTCGCAACAAAAACGTTTCCCGTTCGGGTCCCGAAAAGTATCCCGGAATCTCGTGATACATCTGTAACAACGCGTGGGTTTCTCCCTCTGCATCGATCAGCGGAAGGACGGCCCCGGATCTCACTCTTTCACTTTGGAACACGAGACGCCAGGCTTCGGGTAGGTTCCGTAGGGCATAGTTATCGACAAGGAACATCGTACCGGTAGCCCAGGCCTGGGCCATGCTACCCTTTTCAGGGAGGGTCTCGACGTTTAGGTCCAGAGCGAGCCCTCCGCTCTGGTGATCGAGAAAGCGTTCTACCAGGGCTCCTGAATATCGCTCAATCTGAAAGCGACCATTGGAATCCGGGCGTGTCAGGACGACGGCTTGCATTCCATATAGCGAGGAAATTTCTGTGATCACGCTCCCCAAGATATCGGACATGGGGTCCATCTCGTGAATGACTTGGGTGATGTTACTCAACACGTACTCTTGTTGTTGGCCGATTCCTTGCATCGCGCTCATCTGATCTACAAGGTCCTCCAGGATGCGTTGATACATAAAAGTACGCACCCTATCGCGTTGGGGACGATGTCTAAAATATCGGGACACGCCTTCGATGATAATTTTGGTTTGAAGTTGGTAGGCACGCGACAAAATCGACACGGTAAGACCGACCATGCCATGGACTTTCCCCACACTTTTGGAGG
This sequence comes from Bacillota bacterium, assembly GCA_021795465.1. Lineage (GTDB taxonomy): Bacteria > Bacillota > Sulfobacillia > Sulfobacillales > Sulfobacillaceae > JAKADJ01. The sequence continues at coordinate 20,186 of JAJYPK010000016.1, read as the reverse complement.
CCTTACTCAATTGTGCGCTTCCCATATCGGGATCCGTAAGGTGAAGCACATGCTCCGCCTGTCGTGATTTTAGGTGTTCAAATTCTTCTGGAGTGAGTCGCTCGAGGAACACCTTGGTATCCGGTTTTTGACTGAGTTGGGAATAAAATTGCGTGACAAATTGGTTAGAAAAATAGAGCCCAAAATCCTTTAAATCCTGTTTGGTCTCGTCTGCCAAAGCACGATTGTGGTTTTCCGACGTGTCCATCCCCTAACGTAAGCGGCACAGGGTCTGAGTGCCACTCCATGATGTCCGTAAGTTGTCTTTGAATGTTCACAGCGTAATGATACGGGTCCTTTTGTTGATTCGCATCCCTCCGTCAATCCTAGTAGGTTTCTAGTTCTCCACGAATGGACGGTAATCCTTCTTCACGCTATGACAAGTTATTAGAGAGGTACGGATAGTGACCATGGGATACAGTAAAAGGCCGCGAACAAATTCGTAGGGTTTCCATACTGGCCAGGGACTCATTCCACGACAGTAAGTCGTAATGAGGTAGAAGCCCGTCCCTGGCCCTCAAGATAGCGGTCAAGAGTCATCGTGGCGCGTGGTCGAATAGGGGGCGTTGTCATCATTCAATGTTGAGAGGGATGCTGTCAGTGGGGACCGAGAACTCCGTGAAGGATTGCCGGTACCAATTGAGAAATGCCGCGGCTAGCCGATCGGGGGCATCGGCCACCACACTATGTCGGGTACCGTCCATAAATCGGATCTGACCGCGGCTAAGCTTCGCCTCCAAGCACTTCGAAGATGTTGCGGTATCCACGATGGGATCGTCAGGGCTAAAGATGGCGAGACTCGGGCATTCAATGTCCTCGGGACGCAGGAGGTGATGTTGGGCATGCAGCAGTTGAAGCAGGAACGCCAGCGTGTAATATCGGGTGCTTAAGGGATCGCGGGTAATGAGGTCCGTAATGTTGGGATGGTGCGTGACACCCCGGAGAGGCAAGGGGAGCATGGGGTGTAGGCGACCAACAACGTGTTGAAGACGCCACAAATATCGCCCGAGATGCGGGGGAAAGTTAAAATGAAGAGCCAAGGCCGGGGAAGATAGAAATAGCCCATGGGGGCGAATCTCTTGTTGTGCGGCGATGGCAGCAATGAGTGCACCGAGGCTTTCCCCCGCAAGGATTGTGGGCACGGGATGCGGCGAGGAGGCTTTAAAGTGCTGCCACACTAAGGTGGCGTCTTGCACATAGTCGTCAAATGACCGGATATGTCCTGAGGTCCCGAAGGATCGACCGTGTCCTCGTAAGTCAGGTAACCAGACACGAATATTGGCTTGGGCCAGGGTGATGGCGAAGGGGACGTAAAAACCAGAATGGACCGCTGAAGCATGCAAAAACAGCATTTGCCCAATAGGATTAGGCACATCGATGGTGCGAATGTAAAGCGAATGGCGGGCAGGAAAATAATGCGCATGCAACGAGATCTTATCCATCGCCGACGTGATGAATCTCGATGCATCCCGCATCCATCTTCACTCCTTTATGGGGTGCGTTCTTGCCCCGGCCCGACGCGATTGTTTGAGTAAATTTGTAGTGTGTCTGAGGATTCATTGCATAGGTACTTGGGTTTCCACGCGACCTTTGAGTCTCGCCAAAATATCCGCGAAATTCGGACCCGTGGCGGTAATCCCATGATTGCGTAGACCAATAATGGTGCGTTCCGGGTGCGGATCATGATGGAGTAAATCCGCCATCGCATCTCCCATCTCGACGGTTCCACAAGGATAATTAATGGATGTCGTCTCGATGCCATCCACCCAGGCATGAATATGGATCATGGCACCAATCGCGGGTAGCGATCGATAAATTCCCCAATGCTCAACGGCGTCGACCGAGACCCGCAAGGGTTTTGATCCGGGAGCCACGGATAAACGCATGGCATTCATCGAAGCATCGTAGTCGGTTACGAGGAGAATGTCACGGCTTACCGTACCGATGGCCCCTTTATCCACTCCACTGGCTGACATCCAAAACCGCGTCGCATCGTGCCGGGCACTGAGATTGCCATAACTGATCCCTCCAATGCCAAAAATTCGTTGCAGATGACGGTAATCTTGGGGAGCCAACATGGAATCAAGCGGATAAGGGGTCGGGAACAAATTCCACCGGGCCAGCACTCGGCTTGCTTCGCGTAGTGCGTCGGTCACCGGGGTGCCTTGCGCTAATTCGGGCGGAAGATCCCAGTCGAAGTGATTGGCAATGACCAAATGGGAAGACGCCAAAGGGTCGATGTAGGTATACAGCCGATCAAACCAAGCGTCCGGAGAAGTGGTATAGGTGACGGGGTAACAGCCTAATTCAGGAGTCACCAAGGTAGCACCATTTTCCAACGGTCCCGCGCCATAGACCAATAGATTGGATAGTGAACGTAGCAACATCGGGTAAATTTCTTCGATTGGCGAGCGTCCTAGCGGTGCGCCATGGACTAATCCCACCACAAATGTGGACTGGGATTTACGGCGAAAAGGCCGGGGATGGTTGGGATCTACGTGATGGAAGACAAGTTTGGCATCGTCAGGGTCAGCGACCCACTCATGTCCTGCCCGTGCCATGGCGGCGGTCAGACCTTGTTGCATAGCAGAAAACCAGCTAGATGTATATGGTGGCTCATCAAAACCAAATTGCAATCCGAAGACCCCCTCGAGAAATTCCTCGCAACATGCCTAACTTTACCATACAATCCACTGGTAAATAGAGGTTAGGATCCAATGGACCTTCCGGAGTGGTCCATAAGAACCAACATCAAGCCAGGCATTTCGAACTGAGCGCGAACAGGTTAGGATATCAATGAAATAGGGGGGACGCCGTGATGGATGCGTACAATAAGGCTCCACATGTGGTGACTTGGGAAGTGACTCGGGCCTGCCAACTCCATTGCCGACATTGTCGGGCCCGGGCCATTCCGAGGCGTGATGCAGGAGAATTGACGCTTGAGGAGATGCGGCCGATCTTGGATGACATGCGGTCGACCTTTACGCATCCACCGATTCTGGTGTTTACCGGAGGGGATCCGCTAGAACGTCCCGATTTAGATGACATGATTCAAGAGGCCCGTTTACGTGGTTTAATCGTCGCCATTGCACCGAGCGTCACACCGAAATTGGACCAAGAGGCGATAAGACGGTGGAAACAGTTAGGGGTCCATTCGGTGTCACTAAGTTTAGATGGTGTCGACGCCGAGACCCATGACACCTACCGGGGGGTAAGGGGGACCTATAGCCGGACCATCGATTTGGCACATACCATCGTAGAGGAAGGCTTGGCTCTGCAAATCAATACCGCAGTGAGTCAACAAACAATGGCCCAAGTGCGACCCATGGCTCAACTGGTTGAGTCCCTTGGGGTCACGAGCTGGGAAATATTTTTCGTGATCCCCACGGGTCGGGCACGGATTGCCGATGCCCTCTTACCTAACCAGATTGAAGAAGTTCTAGAGTGGGTGGCCGAGCGCGAACCTCAGCCAGGTTTTCGCTTAACCACCGTCGGGGCTCCGCAGTGGTCTCGCGTGTGGCATGAACGTCATCGCGATACCCCGCCTCGCGTGGTTGCGCGTGAAGCGCGGGGCTTTGCTTTTATCGATCACCATGGCTTAGTCTATCCAAGCGGGTATTTACCGGTGGTGGCCGGTGACCTTCGTCAAGCGTCATTTTCAGAGATCTATCGGAACTCCGATCTCTTTCAACTCTTGCGCGACCCCAACCGGCTGACTGGCCATTGCGGCCACTGCATCTACCGTGAGAGCTGTGGTGGTTCCAGGGCCCGGGCTTACGCCATGACCACACAGCTCATGGCCGACGACCCGGGGTGTCCCAGGACCGCGTCATAACCCATACCGTTCTCTTGGGAGGGTAACTTAGATAGGCTTCCATGCCTCAAAGGGTTGCTGACATTGCCTGCAGTAATATAGCGAGCGGCATAGGGTGGCGCCGAACATGCTGGATTGATGGGTCTCCTGGCTCCCGCAAAGCGGGCAAGAGACCGTTGTAGACCCACCATCTGGCGGGGCAATGCCAAACGAGCGGAGTTGTTGGTGTCCTTTTTCGGTAATATCGCTGGCGGACCATGGATGTTCAAAGTCATAGGATACCAGGGCCTTGGCCGGCTGCAGTGCGGCCACCGCGTGGTCGAGAATCCAATCCAGTCCGGGACATCCAATGAAGGTCGGCCGCAAAGTGACATGCACACGTTCGGGTGTGACAATGATGGACTCGACCATCCCTAAGTCGACAATACTTAAGTCGGGAATCTCAGGGTCGTTAACCGTGCGAAGCCGTTCCATTACATCATCACGTGTCATCGGGGGTGCCTCCTACCAATGAGAGTCAGGTGCTATTTGGCGGACAGCACGCAGTTCTGCCCGAATCTGGGCGAGATCAGGGTTCTTGGCTGCGCTGCGGCCGTTGCCATCGATAGAACCCAAAGGCCCGGGCCAGGCGAGATCCCAGGTTGCAAATTGTTTTTGGATAGACGCCTCGAAGGCCTGTTGTAGGGATCGGGGATCGAGTGCGGGGCATTGGAGGATTTGCCAGGTTTCCTCCGCAGTGCCCCAGCTAAAGAGGCTCGGAATGAACGCCCAGTCGACCGCGATCCCATGGGCGAGATAATCGTGAGCGACTTGCCCACCATAGGCCAAATTCGTCATCTGCGCTTCAATGTAGCGAATATGATAAGCCTCTTCTCGTTCTATGGATTGGAGAGCGTAAGCCAAAGAAGGAAATGGAATGCTGATCAGCGCATGGCGCCTAATTGCGTCGAAAACCTCGTAGAAGTATCGACGGGTGACCCATTCCGCCCAGTCTTGGCGGGCAAGCGTGACCAGCCGAGCAGGATACCAGTCATCAACGGGACGAGCATAGACTTGATGGTCGGGCGAGGGGCCACCCAACTCTTCGATCAGGCGATAGAGCAATCTTGCATGGCCCATTTCATCTTGACTCGTCGAACTCAGGGCTAAATCATCTTCTAAGTCTGGGGCCTCCGCCAGCCATTCCGAGCCTCGATGGCCCATGATCCATTCATCATCGGCGACAGAAATTAAAATGGACTTTAGGGCGGAGTGCTTCTCAGGCGTTAATAGGATCATGATGACGAGCTCCTTGCAGGAGGGGCCACATCTAATGCCACCTCTTCGATGGTTTGTGCTTGGGCTTTAAATTGTTTCCAAATCGGCGCGTTGTCATAACCGCTGGGTAGGCGATATTCTTTATCCATACTCCCCATCAGCAAAGTGGCATCAAACGCCCGAGCATGGGTCACGGATTCTTTGGGCACGACCCACATATCAAATATCTTTTCCCGGCGAAAATATGTTTCACGTGCTAACAGGAGGGCTAATTCAAGAGACGCGGCTCGCACACTGCCCACATAGGTTGCAAAGCTCAGGGCATCGCGTTGACCAAAAACTTCGTAAATCGGAGCGTCGTCCACTAGACTCATTGTATGTCACCATCCTTTCGAGCGCATGGTTACAGTGTTGCAGCTCTTACATCGATCGTGGCATGGGCTTGCAATGCGGCATGTCGGGCCCATGCCAGTCCTTCTTGGGCACCACGTCTTAGGGCTAATCGTGCTTGAGACATGGGGCCAGTGTTGTGATGCACCATGTCGTTGAACCAATCCCAATCGGGATCGGTGTAGTGCCAGAAATGGGGAGGATCGGGGTCTTGGTAGAGTTCATGGTCCGATAGTGTCATGCCCAGTGCGTGGATCCTGGGGACGTAGCGGGCGATAAATTTTTGCCGTAATTCTTCGTTGGTCATCGTACGAATCCGGTATTCCAGCATGCGTTGGGACTGCGGGCCCATTTCTCTGGGTCCGAAGAAGAACATCATGGCGGGCCACCAGCGATTAATGGCTTGTTGCAACATCTCGCGCTGCACTTCGGTACCCGATGCCAAAGCCAGAACCACCGATTCCCCAAACTGCATATGAAAACTTTCCTCGGCGACGATCCGCTTTAGCATACGTGCATAGGGAGCATACGAGCTCGCTAACAACATCGCTTGGGTGATGATGGCGCCACCGTCCACTAAGAAGCCAATGACGCCAGCGTCGGCCCAACTCGGGGCAGACATATGGAACACATTATGAAACTTCACGCGGCCGTCTAGCACGTCGTGTAACAAATCCTCGCGTCCACGCCCGAGTGGGGCACTCAGATCCTCCGCGAGCCGCAACAGCATATGACCATGACCGATTTCATCCTGAATTTTGGCGTTGAGTGCTAACTTTCGTTGAATGGTCGGAGCATACTTCACCCATTCTTTCTCCGGATAGGCTCCCATGATTTCGCTTATCGCGTGCATATGGATTTGCTTAATGAGCAATTGACGATAGTCATCAGGCATCCAATCACCGGTGTCAACTTTGTTCCCGGCTGCGATCTGTTCGATAAATTCTTCTTTCGAGTGATGCATGAGATCCATCAGAAGTTCCGCCCCTTTCTTGGTTCCCCGTCGGAGGGGATAATCCTCTACCGCATTGTGTTTGGCGGGGGACTCACCAAATTGGCTTTCGACGATGCTTCAGAATGGTGGGTTGGGACCGGAGAATCCAACCGTTTAGTATCTTCCTGAGACGCAAGACTTCGCCAGGTGTCAAGCACTGATAGCCTATACCTGCACGATGAAGGCGCCGGGCACGAGCTACGGTCGCAATCATAAAGTGCCACCATTCGGTGCATGTGATGAGGACATTATAATCGGTCTAACCATAGAACGCCACAAAATAAAAGGTACCGTTCACCAGGTGGGGCCCGGTGGTCCGGTTCTCGTGAGGCTTAAGTCGCGAGGCTGGGTGGGCCAAATGCCACCTTGATGGGCTCGGCTCCTTGCCGTCTTTGGAGAATCTCTATGGCCTCTTGGTATTGGTTTAACGCGACAATGTGGGTCACTAATTGTTCAATGGGTTTGGGGGTTTCGTCAAGAGTTTTAATGACCGTGTTAAACGTGGTTGTGGCAGGAGACGAGGGGCCGTGACCATACCCGAAGGATCCGATGAGTGTGACCCGGCGCGACCAAATTGGCGTCAAGTCGACCGACATTTTGCCCGCACCCCCGAGCAAGAGGATCTGTCCGCCAGGTCGGACTAATGTAGCCGACTGATAGAACGAGGTCTCGCTCCCCACGGTGTCGATAATGATGTCAAACCCCCGCGGTCGAAACGGCCAGCCGCCGAATTTGGTGTCGAGAGGCTCTCCCGCAATAGGATTGAGTGTCAGACTGGTCACCAAATTTATCCCGGCTTGGTCTTGATAAACGACGTCGGCACCGAGTTGGGAGGCTAAGCGGGATTGCAAGGGATAGCGGGTTCGTGCAAAAACTTTCGCTGTGGGATGGAGCATTTTGAAAAGCCAGATGCTCAGTAACCCGATAGTGCCGCCTCCTAATATCAGTGTGGTAGGGCTCCCGCCATCATCTTGGATCCGTGATAATGCTTGCCAGACAATACTGGATGGTTCGGTCAGGACGGCTCGACGTGCCGTCATGGTCGTCGGAATGGGGTAGATTTGTTGGCGCGGAACCCACATCCGAGTCGACCACCCCCCTGGAATGTCTTGATGGTATCCCAAGAGCATGCCTGGACCCAATTTAGGATGGTGCCGATTGGCGCATTCATCGGGTTCACCTTTTGCACAGGCCGAGCACGGCCTTATGCCCCGTGCCGCGCAGGCTAAGCTGGGATCGATGACCACGCGAGTACCACGGGGCCACGGGGCATTCAATGTATCAATTTCCCCGACCACTTCGTGACCGAGCACCGCCGGGAAAGAGGTCAATGGAGCGAGGTATGGAGAGCTTTGTGCGCGCATGATACTAAGATCCGAACCGCATATGCCGGAGAGGATCGGTTTAATAGCCACCCACGCAGGATCTTCAACCACAAGAGGAGCCGGACGCGATCGCAGATGTAATGATTTAGAAGCTACGGCCAAGGCATGAGAGGGTCTTAGTTTTTGCCACGCCATATAGAGTGGATTGATGTGGAATTCTAATCCTTGGTAGGTTTCCGCCGTGTGCGTTAGGGCGTCCATCCGCTATACGGATTCCAAAAGGTGCAGAAGATCGTGTCCACAGGTTAAAGAGTCGGGCGTAACGTTGTTCGGCCATTCGATCGCTACCTGTTCGCTAATGGTTTGGATTAAGTCGACCCAATCCATCCAGGCCGCAATCGTGTTGGGGAAAAGGGGGGTGGTGGGTTCCAACACTTGATCATCAAATCCCCAATCGGTGACTAAAATATTTCGGATAACCGGCCATAACTCCGTCGGGTGTGGTTCCTCCATCATAGTTCTTCTCCTCGTTTCTTTTTACGATAATGAGCGAGGACAGAGTTTTATAGGGCCGTTGGAACCAAAAATGAGGGCCAAGTGGTCCTTGATAACCCGAAAATTTGCCTTTTTTCGGGGATTTGCGACGTCGACCGGCAAATACACGAGGACCTCCTACGACGCACGAACGCGTCGACCCTGTTGCATGAGACGCAGTGGATGCCGCAACAGAGACTCAACTCAGCCTTGGTCTTCCGTGATTCCTAAGAACCACTCGTGATGGGCTTGTTCAAACGTGTTCCAAGATCCCCATTCACGGATAATGGCAGCGTTGAGATGAGAATGGCGCCGAAACACGTCGTCCAGGGGAACACCCGAAGTTAAATAATGAGCAAGTAAGGACTCAATATCTGCGCGCGACCATCGTGAATTTGAAGAACGGGCGGCATCCTCATACCCGGCTTCGCGCACCGCGTTTCTCCACGAACCAAAATATTTTTGGGCCGCCCCATAGAGGGCGCGATCATGGGTACGGGCTGCAAAGTCACGGAGTGTCTGATGAGATTTCGCCATGGTCTCGATCGCACGGAGAATTTGCCTTGGGTTTCTCGGAGTGTTTTGGCGTGCCGCGCTGGAATCGATGCCTGCGGCATCTAGCGCCTTGGACCACGATCCAAAATAGTAGGTGGCCGCGGACACTAAGGGATTGTCAATGTGTTGCATATGGTGGGCATCGAGACGGCTTGTACGATTTTGATATTGCTGAATGGCTGCGATGATCGTGGTGCGTGACCAGAACCCGTGAGGATGGCGTATGGGTTTTGGCCGCACCGACTTGGGCTCGATACCGGCGGCTGTCAGGGCATCGTTCCAACATCCGAAAAGTCGTCGTGCCGCCGCGATGAGGCGAGAATCGTCTATTTCGACGGCGTGCGCATTTAACGGTAAGCCCCGATTTTGCCGGTCACGGATCGCTTCGGTAACCCTTGTCGGATTCCAATGCCGATGCTCTGTTGTGGTGGATCTTGATGTCTCTATGTTATACGCCAAGAAGGGGCACACTCCTCGTCCTCTAGCGGTTCGAGACCTGAGAGTTCCGAGCGTCTCGAGCTTAATAACGCATTAAATAGGCTAGTTTAAATTATATGGGTGTGATATTGCGGTCCCTAGGACTATTAGGGGATGGATTAAGGGGCCATTGGGCCCTTTTTTGATCGAGTTTCTCGGAACCGGATCGGTGCCGTCGCTGATGCTCAGTTTGTGTATATTGGGCTCGTCTTGTACACTGCGCAGTACAACCCAACACACTGTTTGGGGTTCTTTCGTCTTAGACGCGCACGATGCCGTGGTATAACCCACAGAGTTAGGAGAACATAAGGAGGGGTCGCTATCAAAAACTTTAGATATCTCACCAACGTGATTTATAGTGTCGCTGGCGGATCATTGTTAATTGCGGCGGTCGCCTTAGTGGCCAGAGGTCTCTGGGATATTATGCGGGCGTTTGAGCAACATTCGGTGGAAACACATTTATTGCGAGCAGTAGGTCTTATTGTGGTCGCCATGGCTGTGTTTGATGTCGCGAAATATCTCTTTGAAGAGGAGGTCGTAGGCAACCGTGAATTAGGGAGGGCCAGAGAGGCACGGAAAAGTTTGACGAAGTTTATGGTGATTATCATTATTGCTCTGAGTTTGCAGGGCCTCACGTTCATCTTTATTACCGGACAAACCACCGTACAAGCGATCCTTTATCCAGCTGGCCTCATCGTGGTCGCGGGTTTATTGATGCTAGGGGTGGGATTCTATCAAAAACTTAGTACTGAGATTGAGCGTCATGACCATATTCCTACTCGGATCAGCGATAGCGACGAGGCATAATGCCCCGTTGACCGTCTAGACATCCAGTCGATACCAAATATCGATAAGTCAAAGGCTGTTCATCATGCACAATCAAATTGTGCGGGGTTAACCGTATTGCCCATGTATTTTTTCAGTGGGATTTGCTTAAATTGTCTAAACAGCTTTCAACAAGGAGGAATTTTATGTCTATTCCTGGCCCGCGATCGCTTGAGCTCATGAAACGCCGAGAGGCCGCAATACCGCGTGGTCTAAGTCATGCCACCCCGATCTTTGTCGCACGAGCAGAAGGTGCCAAGGTTTGGGATGTCGATGGGAACGAGTACATCGATTTTGCCGGGGGCATCGGTGTCCAAAACCTCGGACATCGCCCCGATGGGATTGTAGCGGCTATCCGTGAACAATTAGATCAATATATTCACACCTCCGTCAATGTTTTGCCCTACGAACCCTATGTGGAATTGGCAGAAAAACTAGCTGCGATCACACCGGGACATTTCCATAAAAAGGTGTTGTTGGTAAATTCCGGGGCGGAGGCCGTCGAAAATGCGGTAAAAATAGCCCGCACCTATACCGGTCGGAGTGCCGTCGTGGCGTTTACCTATGGATTTCATGGGAGAACTCTGCTCACGATGACGCTTACTGGCAAGGCCAAGCCGTACCGAGCGGGATTTGGACCATTAGCGCCGGAAATCTACCATCTCCCGTATCCCTATGCCTATCGGGATCCTTTGGGATCACAGAAGGATTTTGGTCGAATTGCGGCCGATCGCCTCCTGGAACTATTCCAAACCCAAATTCCCGGCGATCAAATTGCGGCCGTTATCATCGAACCGGTGGCGGGGGAAGGGGGATTTCTGGTACCGCCCCCAGATTTTATGCCGCGTCTGCGGGAAATTACAAAGGCCCACGGAATTCTCCTCATTGCCGACGAAATTCAAACCGGGTTTGGGCGAACCGGGAAGCTTTTTGCCGTCGAACACACCCAGGTGGTACCCGACCTCATGACCGTGGCGAAGTCACTGGCGGCTGGGTTGCCGTTGTCAGCGGTCATTGGCCGCGCCGATGTGATGGATGCGCCCAACGTGGGAGGCTTAGGGGGGACCTATGCAGGCAACCCTTTGGCCGTAGCAGCGGCATTGGCGGTGTTAAAAGCCTGGGACGATCCTTCCTACCTTCAGCACGCCGTGCAGTTGGGGACGGTGATCCAAAAACGATTCGCTGGATTTCGCGATCGCTATGACATCGTGGGGGATGTTCGCGGGATAGGCCCCATGGCGGCACTCGAACTAGTGACATCTAAGGACAGCGCCGTGCCGTCTACCGCTGTGGCCGACTTTGTGGCCCAGTACGCCTACCAACACGGTGTGATTGTCATGCGCGCCGGGATGCATAACCACGTTATCCGCACTCTCATGCCTTTGGTCATTAGTGCGGAGGACCTGAACCAAGGTCTAGATATCTTGGATAAAGCACTAGAGGAAGCCACAACGCGTGTAGAGGTTCGATGATGATGCCGGGCGGACCCTGGAACATAATTCGGTCCGGCATCGGGAGTCAGACTAATATGACGAATGGCCTGGGGAATACAATACGAAACGAAGGTGGTATCCCATGACGAAATCACGAGTGACGAGTGCCAAACCGGCGCGACTGATGGCGAATTCGCTCTCTACGACGGATATTTTAGGGGTTTCTCTTGCCGATACGGCCCCAGCGATGAGCTTCTTCTTTTCCTTTGCGGTCATTGCTGGAGCGGCCGGGGTGGCTAGTCCCTTGGCTATTATTGTGGCCGCAATCGCCATCCTATTAAAAATCAATAGTCTGGCGGAATTCACGAAGGTTTCACCGAGCCCGGGATCGTATATTTCTTATATCGGAAAAACCTTCGGACCAATTCCTGGGGTGATGACGGCCTGGGCCTTGGGCTTTGGATATATTGTTGCCGTCGGTTATGTTATGGCGGTCATGGGTGGTTGGACGACACTGATGATAAAACAGTTCTTGCATGTTACAGTGCCGTGGGAACCCATTACGATCATCTTTGTGGCGGGAGTCAGCTATCTTGTGTATCGTGGGGTGAAAATCTCTGCGCGTTGGGCGATGGCCTCTTTTGCGTTTGAGTTGCTCCTGATTCTTGTGAGCATTGTGGCCATGCTGGTGTCGCAGGCGTCCCACATAAATTTCGCAAGTTTTCAACCGGGCTTAGTGAAGAATGGATTGTCTGGAATGGGTCTGGCGTTTCCCTTGGCAATTTTTATGTTTATCGGCGTGGGCAACCCGGGCGCTATGGTCGAAGAGACCCGGGATGCACGAAAGGCCGTGCCTAAAGCTATTTACACCGCCACCATCTTTGTAGCTGTGTTATATGTGTTCATGGCCTGGGCCACCTCCGTTGCATTTCATAACCAGGCGTCGACCATTGCTAGCCAGGCGGTTCCGTTTGTGACGGCGGCGAGTCGAGCCTTAGGACCGTTTTCGATTTTGGTCTATCTAGCGGGTTTGACCAGTACCTTCTCGTCATTGCTAGGAGCCACGACATCGCAAACGCGGATCATTTTTAGTGCCGGGCGAGAAGGATTGCTACCATTTGGGCTCGGAAGAGTCAGTCGGTTTGGAACGCCCTCGATGGCTTTGACGATTTATTCGGTCTTTGCTTTGGTCATGACCCTTATTTGGGCCAGTCATGGAGGCGCCCTTACTATGGCTGGGGAAATGGGAGCTCTTGGGACCATCCCGATTGCCTTGGTCTACCTCGTGCTTAACGTAGCGCTTCCTGTCTATTATTGGCGGCATCACAAAAAAATATTTTCGGCTTGGCGGCATCTGATTATCCCTGGCTTAGGGATCGCGTTCCTGATCCTTCCCCTGTGGGGTTTAATTCAACCGGGACAGCCGTCGCCGTTTAATCTCTTTCCATGGATAATTCTCGCAGTGCTCGTGCTGGGCTTAATTTATGCGATGATCCGCCAACGGCAGATTCCTGACTTACGGGAGAGAGTCGGAAGCATTGTCGCGGACGAGTAGACACTTAACCGCTATCCTGAACCAGAGAGGGACTCTATGACACAACTGCGAGTGGCGGCGGCCCAACTTGAATGTATTCATGGCGATGTGGATAAAAATATCGCTCGCATGCACGAAGTGATGCGCATGGCAGCGTCCGACCATGATGTGGTGCTCTTTCCTGAAGCCTATGTTATGGGATTCGCCGACGAAGACCAGGTCCGTGCCATGGCCGAACCGTTAAATGGACCCATTGTCCAAGAACTACAACGCCTGGCTCGGATCTATGATACCTACCTCGTAGCGGGCATGGCGGAGCGTTTGGAACAACAGATTTACAACACGTCGGTGGTTCTAGGTCCAAATGGGTTGTCATGGGTCTACCGAAAAATCCATTTATGGCGGAACGAACGTTGGATGTCCCCCGGAAGCACGATGTGCCGGGGGAGCATCCAAGATATACCGGTGGGACTGATGATTTGCTATGATGTGGAATTTCCGGAAACGGCTCGTACCGCAGCGTTGTTAGGATCTCAATTGGTGTTGCTGACCAATGGCAATATGGCGCCCTATGGTCCCGTGCATCGAACTGCAATCAGGGCGCGCGCTCAAGAAAACCAGATTTTTTTGGTATCGGCGAATTTGGTCGGAACCAGTGGAAGCATGCGATTCGTGGGGGAAAGTTGTGTAGCAAGCCCTTACGGGGACATCTTGGCGGCACTAGACCACGATGACGAGGGACTCCTCTCAGCCGACTTGGATATTTGCCAGGTGACTCAGAGTCGCAAAGATTATAATTACCTGGAGGAACGGAGGATCCGTTGGCCCGGTGCAACCCATACAGAAGGACCCCATACCGAATGCTGGACCTTTAATCAAGAGTAAGAAAGACTCATAGGAATGGTCAGACTGAAAAGATCCTATGTTGTGGAGGGTGAAATAGAGAGGAAAACGTCTAATCCGGCATCGCTGAATGGCACCATGGGAGTGATGTGCCGACAACCAGGCGTGTATAAGAAACTAATGGCCGGGATTTCTGACTTATTAGGAGGGCGGACTATGAGCGGACGGAGCATCGATGTGCAGTGGAAATTGGGACCAACCACCGTGTATGGCACACTCGTATTGCCTCCTGGACCCGGCCCTTTTCCGGCAGTCGTGATGGTGGCGGGTAGCGGTCCTACGGATCGCGACTGGAATTCGCCGCTCGTACCGGGAACAAACGGCAGCGCCCGTCTCATCGCAGAAGCCTTGGCCGAGGCGGGAATCGCCTCATTGCGCTACGACAAGCGAGTCTCAGGGCCTCATGCTCAGGCGAATGTAGCGCATCTCTTGGGCCAGATTAGCATGTCATCCCATGTCGAGGAGCTTTTGGGAGCCGTGGACCTCTTGGCAGAGAGACCAGACATCGACGTCAGCCATATCTACGGTCTCGGCAACAGCGAAGGCACCTTACACGTTCTCAATTATCAGCTCGCGACCCCTATGGTGCCTTTGGCTGGGATTATTCTGACAGGACCGCCGGGACGTGCGGTGGGAGTCGTCGCACGATCCCAGCTTGCGGTCGAGGCCAACACCCTTCCCAATAAAGAGGCATTCATGGTTCTTTACGATTCAGCTATCGCCCGTTTTCTCGACGGCCAACCGGTCGCGCCCGATCCGGCCTTACCCGAAAGCATTCAGTTGCTTCTAAAATCGCTGGAATCTCCTGCCAACCTTCCATTTGCTCGGGAATTGTGGTCGGTCGACGCCGCGATCCTTCTGGAGAAGGTGGATGGTCCGGTCTTGGTGATCATCGGAAAAAAGGACATGCAAATCGACTGGGAGAACGATGGAGAACGTCTGACGCACGCTGCGTCCGGCCATGTGGACGTAGTCCTGCTGTTCCCTGATAACGCCAACCACGTCTTGAAATATGAACCAAAAGCACGCACTCAATTGACCGTCGGGGAGGTGTCGCAAGGTTACAATGCGGTTGACGCCATACTCGACCCTGAAACAATCGGCGCTATTTTAGTGTGGCTTTTGGCTCGCATCGCTTGAACCTCCCAGGATGCAACGCGGCATCCGAGAATGCCTCAAAGACTCTCGGCTACCGCAAAAGTACTCCCCAGTTTCCCCAGAAGTGATACCTGTCGACGACCTAGGGTCTTTCCGGCTGTGCTCGTATATTAGTATGTGTCCACCAATCTAGATCAATGAGTTGTGGCTCTAAATACGGGTCCGATCGACATGAACCGTTCCACGCAGAACTACAAGCGGCTCGGAGTCGAACAGGCGGAATTCCTGCGGTCCCACCCCTCGCTCAGAGTTCACGGATGGAACACCACTTTGATGACGCCGTCGGTCCTCTTAGCAAAGAGTCGATAGCCGTCAGGGGCAGCCTCAAGCGGTATGTGATGTGTAACGATTCTCCCGGGATGGACCCGGCCGGACATCACCAAGTCACGCATGCGACGGGTATACTGGCGGTCGTTGGTACGTCCCATGCCGATGGTCACATCCTTGGAGAAAAGCTGTCCCCATGGTACTCTCAAACTGCCGTCGGCACCTTCGCCTGCGGTGGGACGGGGGTCTTTTTTAACATAAACGCCGATAATTCCTAGGGTCCCACCGGGGTTAACCAGACGGGCCATGTCTTGAATGACCTGATTCGGATTTTCGACGGTCGGGTCCGACCGATCTAATGCTTGGAATCCCACCGCGTCAATGGCCGCATCCACGCCGTCAAGGGACCCCTCCCCAGGTGGGATCCCGTGCTGTTTACGATATTCGCGAATTTGGTCGACTGGATCGCTTGCTTGAAAGTTAACAGGAATGGCTCCCAACTCTTGGGCCAAACCTAGTCTTTCAACGATGTAATCGACCGAAAACACGAGACCCGCCCCTCGCATCAGGAGGCTCATGACGGTTAATAGGCCGATGGGACCCGCACCAAAGACGGCTACAGTCGAAGTGCCCTGGACACGGGCCAAATCTGCTGCGTGCCAACCACTGACCAACGCATCGGCCAACATGAGGAAGTCATCTTCTTGATCATCCCCCGGAGTGCCCGGCAAAGGAACACAATTGGCATCCGCATAGGGCACACGAACCCACTCCGCTTGCATCCCAGGATAGTGTCCTTCGCCGGCATAGCCAAATGCTGCCCCAACCTTTCCAGGACGCATCGTAAGACATTCTGCTGTGATGCCTTCAGCACATTTGACGCAAACTCCACAGAAAAGGTGTGCGGGCATCACCACTCGTTCGCCCTTCTTTCGAAGCCGCACAGAGGATCCCACCTCTTCAATAACGCCCATCCCCTCATGTCCCAAAATCAGACCGGGCTCCGGCACAATACGTCCCTGATACATATGTAAATCGCTACCGCAGAGTGCACTAGAGGTGAGTCGCACGACGGCATCGGCGGGATCTTGGATTCGTGGAATGGCGACTTCTTCAACACGCACCTCATAGGGTGCATGGTATACGACCGCTTTCAAACAAAAACCCCCCTGGTTTTCCCAATATCTTTAGCCATCCCGAAAACCAGGGGATTCTATACCACTTTCATGCATCACCGGATAATTGAGGTTCCTCTATCCCTGCATATTGTCGTGGGTGGTGACCCCCGCGAAAAAATCTGGCCAGAGTATCTTCCCGATCAGACCTTAGGGATTAACTCTATTCATCACGGCGTCTTGGAGAGAGTATCATCGGTGATGAGTCGAAATCTGCGTTGTATCCGCTTCATGTCCTGACTACGTAGGTAAGTATTTGGTCCAATATTTGTCAGTCAATTATTGGTAGAGGGGCGATTATTCACCCAAGTCATTTGGCCGCGTGGCTTACTGTAGGTTACGATGTCTGATATCTCCTGCAGAGGGACGCTAAGGTGGTCGTGCGTGGGGCGGCCACCCCGGTGACAGGTCGTCCGATAGAAAGTCAGTTGAGGGTCGTGCAAGGAAACCAGTGGGACCTCCATGAGCAGATCACACATCGGGCGATGACGATGAACACTCTGCAGTTTTCGTTAATGTTGAGCCCGTTGTTGAATCGGGCATGGGCCGGATGAATGGCACAGACAACGGCAACGGGCCTAGAAAGGAAGGGAAGAGAAGTTAAACAATATCGGTCGGATCGCGTTCCAAAAGTTAAAAGGCTTTGGGAGCCCATGTTTGCTTGGCTTAGGTCATGATCGTACCCCAGGAACGAGAATTTTCGGGGGGACAGGAGGAGGTGATATGCGCGTGATCGCGGGAAATCTTATCCTTGCGGTGATTGCGTCTCTATTGGCTATCACTTTTCGAAATTCTCACTGGCGTTGGTTGCCAATTTTGCTGTGGGTGCTGGCGATCGGGTGGGTTGTCAATGCGGCATGGAAGATAATCACGCATGGGTGAACCGCACCTGTCAATACCAGACGCAGATTTGAAAGCAACGACTGAAGGGCCGATTTTATGCGTTATTCGGGTTTGTATCCTAATAAGACCTGGCAACGGATCCTCGCCAACACGCTGGCACATGGTCGTTCCGGCCCATCCAAGCCTTAGCTTCTGACATCATGACCGTTTGTTTCTCATCCGCTATTTCGAAGGCCCAGCGCAATGCCCTCCATGGTTTGCGCGATCAAGGACAGCAGTTGATCATCGGACGTATCACGATATCGGGCTAACAAGTCTATTTGTTGATAATTTAAGACGTCGACGGTGGGATTCCTCCAAACCACGGCCTTTGCCAGCCGGGGATTCTTTTGAAGGAGGCCCTGTTTACCGGTAATCTCTTTGAGTGCTTGATGCAGTCGGGTGCGTTCTGCTTGGATGGTTGGCCAAAAACTCCGTACCAGGGCGGGATCTGCGAGCGACTGATAATGTTTGGAGACATGGAGGTCAGATTTTACTAAAGCCAGTTCAAGGTTATGGACCATGGTCGACCAAAATGGCCAGGTGTGTGTAAGCTCTTGGAGTCTACTCGCACCACCGGGCTGTTGCAACGCTAGTTCTAATGCGGACCCTGCACCGAACCATCCAGGAATGCCGATCCGATTTTGATTCCATGCGAAGACCCAAGGAATGGCGCGCAAGTCTTCCCATTGGAATTGTTCCCGCCAGGAAGGGCGTGATCCCCAATTGAGCGCAGTCATCTCGCGGATCGGGGTGACCGCTAAGAAATATTCCCAAAAACCCGGGCTGTGAATGAAGTCCCGATACACGTCAAGAGCACGGGCGACCAGCGGAGCAAAAAATTCCTCGGTCGTGCTATCGACGTTGGGCCCCGGATACAAGGCCGCCGTTAGATGCGCGGTGAGCATTAATTCGAGGCTCCGGTGGGCCATGTCCGGTAAGAGGAACTTTTGGGATAGCACCTCGCCTTGTTGGGTGATTCGAAACGGATGCCATAGGGTTTCCGGGGGTTGTGCCATGATGGCACGAGACGTAGGCCCTCCGCCTCGTCCTAACGTGCCGCCGCGACCGTGAAAAAAGTTTAGGTTGATGGCGTTGGCCTCTCCCCAAGCCAAGAGGTCGCGCTGCACGTGATAAAGAGCCCAGGAACCCGTAAACACGCCAGCATCTTTTGTGCTATCGGAGTACCCTAACATCACTTCCATCGTATGGTTATGCCGCCCGATATATTGAGACCATATCGGGATCTCTAAAAGGGCTGTGAGGGTGCTCTTCGCAGTCTTGAGGTCTTTTAAGGTTTCAAACACCGGCACAATAGCCAGGTCGAGGTCCTCGTCCACCAGATGCATTAACACCAAGACTTCCAAAAGGTCACTGGGCTCATGTGCCATACTTACTAAATACCGTTGCACCGCTTTGGGCGTATATTGGCGGCGTGCCTGGGACACCACCTCAAAGAGATCGCGCAAGTCTCTTGTGCTCGGCGTCGCCGGTATCCACGGCAATGGATGCTCCCTGAGTCTCCTTAGGGCTTGGATCCGTTCGAGTTCAGTCCATGATAAATATTCGGGGCCTAGGATTTCGCTGATCGCCTGTTCATGGACCCGACTATGTTGGCGGACGTCTAAGGTTGCAAGGTGAAACCCAAAGGTCCGAATTTGGACCAGAAGCCGCTTTAGAGGCAAAGGCCAGTGTCGAGGATTAGGATCCCAGAGCCGAGCCAGGTACCGGATGTCTTCGGCAAAGGCCTGTGCATGCGGGTACCCGCCGTCTAGATTCTCCTGGGTCGCCGCTATCTTGGCCCGGATTAAGCCGACCATCTGACGCAGAGGTTCCTCGGGATACTGCCGTGCTAGCGATTCGGCAACAATGGCGTGGTGTTTTTGCTGAGCCGCCAGCCATGGTTCTAATTTATGCGTGTCGCCAAGATAGGTTCGTGATGCGGATAAGGTGCGCTCCACACTGGCTAGGGGTGCATCATAAAGCGATAGGGCGGTGTTGCGATGGCGCATCAAGGTGAATGCCGTGATGTTTGCATCGACAAAGGGATGACCATCCCGATCTCCCCCAATCCAGGAGTCAATCGCCCAATCC
Source organism: Bacillota bacterium (assembly GCA_021795465.1). Classification (GTDB taxonomy): domain Bacteria; phylum Bacillota; class Sulfobacillia; order Sulfobacillales; family Sulfobacillaceae; genus JAKADJ01. The sequence continues at coordinate 530 of JAJYPK010000016.1, read as the reverse complement.
ATTCGGGGTACGGAAGTCTCGGGCAAGAGCCAATCGAGTTCCACGAGAATGTCGGTGAGCGCGTCGACTAAACTTTCTTTGAGGTAGAAAAGACCGAGTTCGACTTCATCGCGCACCTGCGGTCGATTAGCGCGTTGGCTGGGGGTACGCCACAAGACGCGAAGCATTTCTCGTAATTCAGCGTCTTTGTACGATCGGGCTACTCCCTGCAAGTTGCGATACTCCCGAAATTGCATACTAATGGCCCGGATATGCTGGAGGATTGTTCGACGCGTGCTTTCCGTGGGATGGACGGTCAGAACGATGCGGCCCGATAGAGTACCCGTATGGCCAACCGGGTTTTCACGCACCAACCTTTGCGAGAGTTCGTCGAGGGACCCATGAGGCAATCGGTGCTCAACACCGCGATGGGAGGCCACCAGATCCATGCGCGTAATATCTTCGGCCAAGTTTTGCAATCTTAAACGTTCTGTGAGTAGACGAATCACATGACCTTGATACACCGTGGGCCGAGGGGGAGGAGCCGTCTG
>JAJYPK010000129.1 GCA_021795465.1 Bacillota bacterium | reverse complement strand
CGGGTCGTAGCGCCTACGACGCCGTCACCCGCATTTTCGACCATCTGGCTCATGGCTATCACTGGGTGGTGGATGCGGATATCCAAGACTACTTTGGTTCGATTGATCAGCAAATCCTGGTCGACAAAGTGGCCGAACGGATCTCCGATGGTACGGTGCTCGGATGGCTTCGCGATATGCTCCGCGCCGGCGTCATGGACGCCGGACAATGGCACGCGACCCCAAAAGGAACCAGTCAAGGGTCGGTCATCAGCCCATTGATGGCCAATATTTACCTTGACGCTCTCGACCAAGCCATGGCCGTAACAATGGCGCACATCTTCCAAAAGGATGCGGGTCTCGTGGTTCAGTTGCTCGGCATGCTGGCGGGTCTCGTGGTTCAATTGTGCGGCCTCTTTACGCGACTCCGCTATTTGTTGCGTCAGGTCTTGCCGCATGTCGTCCAAATAGGCTTTTAATTCGGGATCCATTCGCGCCGCTCCTCATCTTTGAGTCTCCCTGTATTCATTCGCGCCCCCATCTCGAGATCCCTGCCAAACTGTTGTGCACTCGTTCCAGGGGCCCCACAGGGGCTGCCATCGATGCACCACGCCTCGACGTAGTTGGACGAACCTAACCTGCGAAACCAAATTTTTACGAACGGTTGATCCCGTGGTTGCTGGGCTATGGCACCGCGGTCGTGCGATCTGACCGGGTGGATCGCCGCCCACCCGACGGTGGCGGACGGTCAGGGAACCTGGATTCAGGCCGCGTAAGCCACAGGTTGGGCGCGTATTTCATTAGCACTTGCACCAGGGGCTCACTGCTTCTTATGGGGATTATCGAGCACCGACGGAATCAGGATTGGCTAAACCGCTACCAACGCAGGGGCCAGGCACATGAACCATTCCTCCAGTCACAAGATAGATGAATGTACTATATAGCCAACAACCGGGAATTTGTTCAGACCGAATTTACCGACTGTCGCGGTGCCGATTTTAAATATCGTTATGACCGGATATATAGATCGATGAGATGACACCCACTTTTTTCAGATGTACCGCGAATTATGTATTAACAAAGCGTAACGTAAGGGGGAGGATACAAGAATGACTCGAAGCCTTTTGGTGCTGGCTAGCGCCGGGTTGGTGGCGTTGGGCATCCCACTAAGTGGGCTAAGTTCGACCGTGGGAACTCACTCTGTGAAACGCGTGCGGGTGTCTTCTTCGTCGACCCTAGCTCGGCATGTGGAAAAAGAATTGGCTACGGCAAATCACGTCGGAGTATTGGCAGAGTCAGCAGTAACTCAAGGGAACAAGCAGGCTTCACTGAAAGACGCAGAGAAATTGGTTCAGGATATGGGCCAGATCCGCTCTCTATGGGGGCAATATCGTGGGGTGACGACCGCTCTCATGAGGCAGGATCTTACCATCACGATGAACACCATAATGGGTGTCGATCATGAACTAAAGACGGTAGGATGGGTAGGAACGGGATCCATGGTACGCTCCTTGATGGCAAGTTGGAGCACCGGAGCCACGCTGTTACGGCTAACTGGCAGTAAAATTTTGGGTACGACCTCTTACTCGACGACTCTTCCAGCGCCCACTGTAACCACCGTCACCACGATGCCCAGTGCGACGTTCAGTCGTAACGCCGCTTCCACCTCCAGGAAGAATCCGAAAACCGACCATGATGATAAAGGGAAAAGTGGGAATGGCGAGAAGGGTCGCCAGGGTCGAGGTCATATCCAACCTGGGCACAAACCCAAACACCATCGCCATCACCGCCACCATTAGCCCAGGGCATATAAGTCATTGGGAGGTATCTCACCCCGCGGTCGAGGTGGTGTGGGATACCTCACCAATGCATGCAACGCTTTGTCGAAACCAACGACCGGAAGAGTGGCAACCCATAGGGACTCGACACGATAAAAGTGGCGTCGCGCCACCCCTGGTGGAACGGTCTGAAATACATAGGCACCAATGCGGTGCCCGAAGAAGAAGATACGTACTGCCACAATTTTTTTCCACGTCTTAAACCCAGAAATTCAGATTCCTCTTGGCGCAAAAGGAATGAGGACTCGTGTTTGAGGGCCGGATTTACTTGTTCTCGTCCCAAAGTTCGGCAGGTCCCAGTGTCCTAATAAAGCGTTCGGCCAGACGGTCCACCTGGTCGACGTTAGCTTTCGTGCACGGGAGGCCAATAATTGGAGGAGGAAGACGTCTTAGAATGAGTTAGGCCAAGCCACGCCTCCGTATGGTGAATGAGACCCGCCACCCAGTGCGTAAAGGACACCCAGATGCTGGTCCAACGAGGCAACGGATGTGCGGTGACTTGGGGCTTAGATTTCACCGAAAGGATGGGGCGTGTCTTTACAGGGGTCGCCGGAGGCGCCTGAGTGGTATGGAACGTATAATGGTAGGCAATCTGAATTTGGTTGGAGAGGGCTTTACTTTGGGCCGTAGTGAGGCCCGCCGTGGAGTAGTACCAATGCACGCGAATGTCTTGGCGAATCCCATCATATAAGGGGATATGCCAATTATCCTGCAGCGTCGCAAAATATCCCAGTCGACCCCAAGTGGGATCGGCGACCACCCATCCTGCGGACGGCAGATAGAACTCTACCCATTGATGAAATCCTCCTTGACCGGCTCCGTTGTTTGTCACATATCCACCAATGAGTTGTGCGGGAATGTGATCCGTCCTCAATAATGCGGTGTAGAGGTCTGCAAAGTCGCTGCAGATGCCCAAGTGGCTTTGTAGTGTAGCCACGGCACTACCTGAAGGCTTCAACGTATAGTTATAGTTTATGTTGTGCACAATCCATTGGAAGATAGCCTGAGCCTTTTGATACGGATTTTGCGTCGCATGGGTAATTTGATGATCGAGTGCGACTAAAGATGGGGCATCGGTGTTCACCCCTTGACTGTACTCCAGCTTAGGGTTGGTGTATGTCTTATAAATGGAACTCTTGGTGTTATAAGCTGGATAGGTCCTGGGCAGCTTATAACTGACGTCTGACGAGGTCGCCACATAGTGGAGCACAATCGTCTTAGATTGGCCGGGCTTTAGCTCGGGCCAGCTATAAACACCAATGAGATTGCCAAATTGGTCGTGGTGGGTGCTGTTGGGGTTGACCGAGGCACTGGAGAGACTCACGGTCGAATAACTGGTCTGGGGTGCTAAGAGTACCACATGGGCATTGACATTGAGCGCGGTGACATGGCTCTTGTTGGTGATGGTTACGGTTTTGGTAAAGCGGTAGTACGCAGGCAAGGCGGTGATGGCATCGGTTGAGGATAATTGGGGCTGACTGCGATGTGAAGCACTAGCCAAAGGAGACAACCAGAGCAACAACGCGGCGCCTAACGCGATTGTCCACCATCCTCGCTTGAACATGCACTAACCTCCATTCCCGTACGTGCCAGGTTCACTGGCTACCCTTACCCAGGGTAAGGTGTGTGCGAGCGCATAAATCGCGTGCTACACAATACACACCTAAGAGGCGTTCCGCACCCTCCTAAAAGGATTAACGTCTACGCCTCTTAAAATGTTTCAAGGCTATCGAATTTTTTCGACCTCAGATCGAATATCCTCAAGCTTCACATACCGATCACAAGCATTTTCTAGTTCGGACGAGATCATGCCGCGGGTACCCACACCGATAATTTCCTTACCGCGTGACCGAATAAGTTCCACAGCACGTTCAAAGTCTCCATCGCCACTCATCAATACCGCGATATCGTATCGGTCGACGGTACTAAACATGTCGATGACGATTTCGATGTCAAGGTTGGCTCGTCGGATGACGGCATTGGAGTTTTGATCAAGGGTTTCCTTTATCGACTTTTCGCGAATGGTAAATCCGAGATGTCGTAAGGCTGTAAGAAAATCCCTTTGCGAATTATCGGGCGGGACTTGGACCCCCGTGTAATAAAACGCATTGTAAATTTGACGCCCACGAGTAAAATAATCGATCACTCGTGCAAAATCGAGGTGCCAGCCGAGCACGCGTTGCGCATAAAACATATTGGCCCCATCCACAAAGATGGCGACCTTCTCATGACGGGAATCCACGATACCCTCCTGCATTGTTTATAATTGAACCTTTGGATGTTCATTGTGGACTAATCAAGATACACGACTCTGCCTGTAGCGCCCAAAGTGTCTATGGAGACGCGCTAGGGTGTCCACATTGTACCAGGTTTTGTTTCCTATAGTCCAAGTCTTTCCTTGGATCTATCTAATGATTCGCTGAAGTTGTAGAAAATAGGGGTGCCAAGCAGGGATTTTATTTGCCAGTGCCGTATTTTACCCATGAGACCAATGGCAACGCAACTGTTTCAGACGCACGTATTACCGGATGGAGGGAATGCACTTGGCGGTAGAGCCGGAACGCGGAATACCCTTATATCTGCAACTCAAAAGGATGATCAAGACACAGATTCAAGAAGGACGACTCACACCGGGGGATCGCGTTCCGAGCGAACGCGAATTATCTGATCAATATGGGATGAGCCGTATGACAGCAAGACAAGCACTGATTGAACTCGTGCGCGAAGGATTATTATATCGAGAGCAGGGACGAGGGACTTTTGTCGCGGTACGTAAAGTTAGTCAAGGTCTTTTAACCGTAACGTCCTTCACGGAAGATATGCATAATCGGGGAGTGGTGCCCACTTCCATTCTTTTAAGTTTACGATCAGAAATTCCGACGATGCCCGATCGGGAACGACTCAGGTTGCCCCTCGGTCAATTGATGGTACGAATTCGTCGGTTGCGACTCGGAGATGGGCGGCCAATGGCCATTGAAGAGGCGTCGTTGCCTCAGGATGTGGTACAAGGCATCGACGAGTACGATTTAACCCGTGGGTCGCTCTATGCCTATCTTAAGTCGCGTAACATCGAACTGAAGGGAGCTCATCAAACTTTAGAAGCGATACTGGCCGACGAAGAGCAAGCGGCGTTGCTCGCTGTGCCACCGGGAGCCCCATTGCTGTTGTTGGAGCGACTTTCGTACGATCAAGACGCCCACCCCGCGGAATTTGTCCGCGCGGTCTATCGTGGGGATCGCTATCAATTCTACGTGGAATTAGGGCATTAGAACCCGCGAAAGTCAAGACATCTGGTCTAGACATCTAGGAGGCTCGTCCATGAAAATTCGAATCCTCGAAACACCCCAAGGCGTTGCGCGTTTGGTGGCTGGGACCCTCTGGCAATATCTTGAGGACGGAGCCGAACATCTGGGATTGGCCACGGGTCGTACCATGGTAGACGTTTATCGCGAGTTTATTAATATGGCACGGGATCGGCATCCTGGGTGGAATTGGGATCCCATTGAGACATTCAATTTGGATGAATACGTGGGATTGGGTCCCCAAGACAAAGAAAGTTTTCATTATTTTATGTGGTCCCACTTATTTTCCGGATTGTCGCTCACCCCGGGTCAGACCAATCTCCTGAATGGTCTAGCAAGAGATTTAACGGCCGAGTGTCTCCGTTATGAGGACCTGGTGACGTGCAAAGGGATCGACGTTCAACTGCTAGGGCTAGGCACCAATGGGCATATTGGATTTAACGAGCCTGGCACGCCGTTTAGTGCGCGTACTCACGTGGTTAACTTGACTCCGGCAACTTTAGAACAAAATCAAGAGGATTTTCTCGATCGAATACCACCACGTTATGCACTTACGATGGGAATCGAGACCATTTTGTCCGCCAAACATATTATATTAGTAGCAACCGGGGCATCCAAAGCGAAAGCTCTCTATGAGACGCTGATTGGCCCCGTGGGGCCACATTGTCCAGCAACGGCACTGAGGTTGCACCAGGACGTTTGGGTGTATCTCGACCAAGGTCTTTGGACGAGCTTAGGTCTCGAAGCCCGAGATTACGAGATGGCCGATGGGATAAGCCTCAAAGGCCTCGAGGATTAAACGAAAAAGATGGGCGTGCATCAAAATGACAAAGATTGAGGAGGCATGAATGAACACTGGGGCAAGGATTACGGTGATCGGTGGTGGGAGTTCGTATACGCCCGAACTCGTGGACGGGATACTGAATCACTATGAAGAAATGCCGGTTGAACAGATTACTCTGGTCGATATCTCCGATGGTGCGGAAAAGATGCGGATTGTTGCCGAGTTGAGTCGTCGCATGATCGAACAGCGGGGTCGGAAGATTACGCTAGACACGACGTTGGACCGCCGTGCCGCACTCAAAGATCGCGATTTTGTGTGCAATCAATTTCGGGTTGGGGGCCTAAAGGCGCGGGCTCGCGATGAGAGTATCCCCATGCGCTATGGCGCGATTGGGCAAGAAACGGTGGGGGCTGGGGGATTCGCCAAGGCCTTACGTACCATTCCCGTAGTCCTGGAAATTGCACGGGATCTGGAGGAATTAGGATCCAAGGCCTGGCTATTAAATTTCACCAATCCCGCCAGCATGGTCACCCAAGCCCTGTTGAATCATTCAAATATTCGGGCGATCGGTCTGTGCAACGTCCCGATTAATATGCAAATGGCCATTGCACAGGCCTTTGGGGTACAAGTGGATGAAGTCGGGATGGATTTTTTTGGCCTCAATCATCTGTCGTTTGCACGCCACATTTACATTAAAGGACGCGATGTGACCCGCGAGGTGCTCCACGCGACCACCGATGCTCATCAAACTCTGGCGAACATTCCCGCTAAAGAGTGGGGAGACGACTTGCTACAGGCGATTCAGATGCTTCCTAATAGTTATTTGCGATATTACTGGTTTGGCGACGAGACGTATCGACAACAGACGGCGGACTTGGATGCGGGCAAAGGGACCCGGGCCATCCGGGTTATGGCTATCGAGGCTGAACTTTTTAAGACCTATCAAAATCCCGAACTCAAGGAAAAGCCCCCAGAGCTACAAAAACGGGGGGGAGCCTATTACAGCGAGGTTGCAGTATCGGTGATGAGTGCGATTTACGCCAATCGCCCACGGGAGATGGTTGTGAATATCCGAAACGGACATGCGTTGCCTGAACTGGCTATTGATGCGGCGGTTGAGGTTTCCGCGCTGATCGATGGCCGAGGTGCGCGCCCTTTATATAGTGGGCTCATGCCGAATGCGGTGCGCGGTCTGATTCAACAAGTCAAAGCGTTTGAAGACCTCACCGTCGAGGCGGCGGTTACGGGCGACCGAGATATTGCACTGGCCGCCTTAATCAATAACCCATTGGTGCCGTCAACGGATGTTGCGGCAAAGATACTCCGAGATATCTTGCGAGAAAACTCGGGATATTTGCCGCAGTTTGAATTGGAGGGTTAGATGACAAGTCCGACATATCTGGGCGTAGATGGGGGAGGCACTAAGACTCTCGCGGTCGTGGTGCGCCAGGGTGAGGTGCTCGGAAAAGGATTAACGGGTTCAGGGAGTCATCAAGGCGAAGGCATGACCCAAGCGCTGTCCAACATCACACAGGCCGTGGATCAAGCTCTCCTTTCTGCCCGAGTCAAAAAAGAACAGATCGCTCGGGCGGAATTGGGATTGGCCGGTGCAGATTTTCCCGAGGATATCGACCGGCTTTGGCAGGGCCTGGCACGCTATTTCGCTGAAGTGCCGTTTGAGGTGGTCAATGATGCGGAAATCGCCCTGGTGGGAGGCTCCCGGAGTGGGTATGGGATCGTGGCTATTTGTGGAACCGGAACGAATGTGTGGGGACTCACGGCCGACGGCAGGTCGGGTCATGTCGGGGGACTCGGCTACGAATTTGGGGATTTCGGGGGCGGTCTAGATCTGGTACGAGAAGTCCTGCATTGCGCTTTTCGGAGTTACGAAGGACGCGGCCCCAAAACCGCTTTAGAGGCACGGGTTTTAGAAACCCTGGGACTCCCCGATTACGACGCGGTGCGCCGCACCTTGTATTTTGAATCTCACCCTATTCGGTTCATGGCCCTTGCCCCGCTTTGCTTTCGGGTCGCGGCTGCGGGCGATATGGTGGCCGAGGCTATCCTTCAGCGCATGGGAGAGGCCTTGGGCTCCAGCGTCGTGGGGTGTGCTAGCCTTCTCGGTTTCCATCAAAACCCTGTCGAAGTGGTGATGGCTGGGTCGCTCTGGCTGGGTGATGCGCCTCACCTGGTTGAAACCTTTCGCGATCTGCTACGCAGGAAACTGCCGCTAGCGGAAGCGCATATACCAGATTTAGCTCCCGTGGCCGGTGCGGCGCTACTAGCTGCTATAAAAGATGGACAAAACCCATCAGAGTGGAGGGATCAGCTGCGGATCCATGCGATGATGCGAGATAGCGGTGACTAGATTCTTGGAAATGCCGCCTAAACCCCACTCGGGGCGAGTCCAAACCATTGTGTTGGGACTCCAAAGACGGTACCATACACCTATGAGAAAATGCGGACGAATTCACGTGGTTACGGGAGCTATGTTGCTGTTCACCCTAACCGGATGTGGCTGGTTTTCGAGTCCTACTCCTTTGGCTCGAGGGCTATCTCTGAGCCAAGTGAAACGCCAGTTGCTCGCGCGCACGAGCAACTGGCGTGCGGTATCGTGCCACGTAGTCGATACCGTAAGCCTAATTGGGCGGCCGACCCAGCAGTTAGGGATTTCATTGGTTGCAGAAACGAACCCGTCGCAGTATGCGCTTAAGGTTACAGGTGGCACTTTTCCCATCCAAATCATCTCGACACCGAAAGAAACCGTGTGGTATGAAGGAGGGCGGAGCCATTATGCCGTTATGGCTTCGCCACCCACCTCACCGGCGTTCTTACGTTTGATGGGTACCGAATTGCCGGACATGCTGGCCCAAAGTCGGATTACTCACGTTCACTTGGAATCTGGCAATGTTGCGCGCATTACAATGCAGTCGACATTGCCCACGGGTCAGAAGGCGACGGTTAATTTAACCTTCAATTTTACTAGCAATAGCCCGACGCGCTTGGTCGCCACATGGGTGGGTGGGACAGTCACAGAGAGTGTAACCCATTTTGTTGTAAATCCCACCATAAATCGCAAGGCATTTACCTTTGTACCGCCATCCAAAGTAACCCCAGTGGTCGCTCTCGGACAGACCGGAACTGCGCTAGACCTGACTACGGAGTCCTTGCCGTTTCCCGTGATTCTGCCTCCAGCAGGAGCCATGGAGTCACTTACGGGGGTTGATATAGGACCCACGAAA
>JAJYPK010000128.1 GCA_021795465.1 Bacillota bacterium | reverse complement strand
GGAAAACAGGCGGTGTCATTAGCCCGAACTATTCAAGTCTTGCAACCCTAACCGCCTTCGTCTATTACAACATGCCAAAAGATGCACCAGGTAGTCTGACCCGGCACCAAGCCTCTAATGTCTCCACGTTTATTTGGGGTCTTGATGGGAAACAAGGTGGCCACCGTGCTGATCAACTTCTGGCGATGTTGATGAGGTCTAGACCTTCTCGTACTACACCATCACCCACAACATCCTCGGCACCTTGATCAGACGGTCTATCTGAGCTCTATGCCGCAAGGGGCTCCCAGATGCCTAGTTTGGTACGTCGGTAGAATCGCGTCAGTCATACGACGCGAGTGCCATGTAAATACACCTCTTGCACCAAATTGCTCCCATAGTGATAGCAAGGATACCGGTAATCATCGGTATCCCAAACCAAAAAATCGGCAGCCATACCGGGGGTTAGACCGCCACGGTCTTTCAGGTCTAAGGCTCTCGCGCCCATTACCGTCATGCCGGCCCACACTTCTTCTGGCACTAAATGAAGCCACGCCGCGGCCCATGGCATAATCATCGCAAGAGACTCCGTCGGAGACGATCCGGGATTGCCATCCGATCCGATGGCCACACTCACACCCCGGTCAATCAAGGCGCGCGCGTCAGCCATCCCCCCGTGATGGAGATAGCCCGCCGTACCCGGCAGAATGACTGCGGGAACCCCAGCTCGGGCCAAGGCTTCAATCCCCCTCAACCCGGTCATCGCACAGTGATCGGCACTGGCCGCATGCAGATCAGCGGCAAGCTCCGCACCCTGACCATCTTGGAGTTCGTCTACATGGAGCTTGATCCGAAGGCCCAGTTGTTGCGCGGTCTCTAAATAGGAGCGAGATTCCTCTACACTAAAAACCCCCGCCTCGCAGAAGATGTCCACGAATTCCGCGAGGTCAGCGATATGGGGGAGGACGCTCACTTTGAGGTGATCCAGGTAATCCATCCCCCGACCTTGATATTCTGGGGGGACCGCGTGGGCTGCAAGACACGTAATCACAATACGCATGGGTGAGCTCTTCTGCACTTCTTTTAGAATCTGTAAGAGGCGCAACTCTCCTTTGGCTGTCAGATCGTAGCCGGTCTTAATTTCCATGGTTGTGGTACCGTGGGACAGTGCCGTTTGGAGCCGCTTTTGAACCCCGGCTCGTAAATCGTGATCGGACGCCTGACGCGTTTGCCGGACCGTCGACAAAATACCTCCTCCGGCCTCCAAAATCTGAAGATAACTCTTGCCTTCCGCGCGTAAGGCGACCTCGTGAGACCGATTTCCCGCGTAGAGAAGATGCGTGTGTGCATCGACCAATCCTGGCGTCACCAAACGCCCCTTACAGTCCGTGAAGGGGAGATTTTGGTAGTCTATCGGGAGGTCGGTTTCGGAGCCGGACCAAGTCACCTGGCCTCCTTCAACCACTAACGCGGCATTTGGCATCATGGCAAATGATGCGGTCTGTCCTTTTGCCTGCGGGTTCATGGTAACCAACTGCCCGATGTGACGAAAAATCTCTGGTGCGTTCACTAAACACCCTCCTCAGAATGTCCATGCCCTCCGAAATGTAGGGACGACTGGTTTGCTGGGATGTAGTCGGACCCTGCAAGAGCCAGTTCGACCACCTGATTCGCCTCGAGATGGGACAACTGCAAATAATAGCGGAGACTATCCATCAATGCTTGTGCCGGAAGTAGACCGACCAACTCCGTTTCAGCAATCGCCACGCCAAATCTCCCCGCCTCGCGTCGCACCATCTCAATGGCGGTCGGAAGCGGGGTCGTGGGATAATCGACCAAATTAAGCGACACTTGTACCCGTCCTCGATGCACCGTATCCATAGCAAGCGCCTTGACCCCCACCAATCCCCCACTGGACCCGCGCACTGCCCGCGCCACCGCCCGAGCAATGGCTAGATCGTCTGTCGTCAAAAACACATTGAAGGCAATGAGTGGAAAGCGCGCCCCTACCGCCATCGCCCCCGCTGTAGGGTGCGGTGCACCAGGTCCGAAGTCGGGTGGGTCCACCCGCATTCTGGCGGCCAACCCCTCAAATTGACCCCGTCTCACATCGGCTAAATTTTTTCGCTCGGGTCGTGAGGCCGCGTGTTCATAGAGATACACCGGAACCCCTAGGTCTTCCCCCACGGCCTTGCCAAAACGTTCTGCCAAGTCGACAGCATACGCCATCGGGGTAGAGCCCAGGGGCACAAAAGGCACTACATCCAACGATCCTAAGCGCGGATGGGTTCCGGTTTGCCGGGTAAGATCAATCTCTCGAACCGCCACCGTGGCCGCCGCCAGTACCGCTTGCAATACCGCCTCGCCGTCCCCCGCCAAGGTCATCACAGCTCGGTTATGGTCGACATCGCCCTCCAGGCCTAAAACGCGCACCCCGGGTCTTTCGGATGCCGTAATAAAAAGGTGTTCTAATATTTTCTTATCGGTTCCTTCGGAAAAATTCGGAATACATTCCACCCACATGGTTCCTAGCCTCCTAACTCCGGGTCAATTTCCACCCACGTACTGTAAAATGTGGCTCCTCCTCCGAAATCCGCTAACTGATCCGACGTGAGTTGATTGATATTCGTGCCTTTCGCAACCGAGTTCCACCGCACGGCATAACTCACCACCGTCCCCGAAGGCGGGACGGGACTTACATTAACGCGGCATCGGGTCTGTCCTTTTGCATTGTACACGCGGACCCATTGGCCTGAAGTCCACCCTCGGCTGCTCGCATCCTCCTCGGACACTAAAATTTCTGGATCGGGCTCTCTCTCTTCGAAGCTGGGGAGATTGGCAAAACTCGATTTGATGGTCTCACGGCGGGAGGGAGACAACAGATGAAATCCCTTGGGCTTATCCTCATGACACGCTAGGCCAGGTATCGGGTCCAAATGCAAAAGGCCATCCTGGGTCAGAATAGGGGTATCCACAAATGGACGCGCCGTCATCGGCAGCGAGAGCTTTTTGACCGGTGTTTGGGACAAAGACTCGAGGGTCACTCCAGCCAAGTACGGATGCTCGGTATTCAAGGCATGCCGTAGCAAGTCTTCATCGGATTCATCAAACGCCGGATCCGAAAGTCCCATCGCATGCGCCAAGCGTCGGAAAAATTCCGGATTGGAAACGGCTTCCCCGGCCGGGGCCACGGCCGGCCGATTGAGTTGCACATAGCGATGCCAATACGATACATATATGTCCAGCACCTCCATCGACATCGCCGCTGGCAACACAAAGTCCGCATACCGAGCCGTATCAGTCATCATCTGCTCATGAACCACCAGGAAAAGGTCATCACGACTCAGGCCTTTAAGAACGCGAGACTGATCGGGTGCGGTCGCCGCAGGGTTGGCGTTATACACCACCAGGGCCTCAATCGAGGGATTGGTGGTGTGAGTCAACGCTTGGCCGAGTTCAATCATGTTAATCGAGCGAGTCGGGCCCCAAGCCAAATCAGGACGCGTCAGGGCTGACAGATTCAGCACAAAGGCATCCCCGTTGCCTATAAGAAGTCCTCCCCCTGCATTCCGAAAAGCTCCCGTGATGATAGCCAAAGCGCTGACTGCCCACACGGCCAGTCCGGCATCTCGCTGCCTTTGCATTCCATACCCCGGGCGGATAAGCAGGGGTCGAATCTTTCCGATTTCCTCAGCCAATTGGCGGACCTGTAGCGGGTCCACGCCACATAAACGGGCGACATGTTCGATGCTATAGGGCGCGACCATCTCGCGATAGGCATCAAACCCTCGGGTAAACTGTCTCACATACTGAGCGTCATAGAGTTCGTGTTCGATTAGGTAGCGACCAATGCCCATAGCCAAGACCGCATCGGTGTTGGGATGGATGGCCATATGGGGCTTAAAACGTTGGGCGGTTTCGGTATAAAGGGGGTCGATGGTCCAAATTTTGGCACCAGCATCCCGCGCCTCATCGAGTAACGGGATTTGATGGACGTTGGTGGCCATGGGATTGGTGCCCCATAAGAGAATCAAGCGGGCTTGGGGCAAGGTCTCCGGATCCGGACCTAGCGCTTGCCCAAACATATGATGTAATACCGCCGTGGAGCTTGCCGTGCAGATGGTGCGGGCGAGGCGCGACGCGCCTATCGCCGAAAAAAACCGGGCATCCATCGAGGATGAACTTAAAATCCCCATATTGCCTGCAAAGCTATAGGGCAGGATGGCTTCGGCGCCGCTCCGCCGCTCGATATCTTTCAGACGCGTGGCAATCTCGGTCAATGCCAGATCCCATGAGACTCGCTCAAATTCGCCTTGGCCTTTGGACCCCACCCGACGCATCGGATACAAAATGCGATCCCGATGATTAATACGCTCAAGATAGCGATTGACCTTAAAGCAGAGAAATCCCCGGGTAATGGGGTGTTCACGATCCCCGCGAATCCTTTCGATGACACCATCCCGGACTACGACGTCAAGACTACACGTATCATAACAATCGTGAGGACAGACCCCGTGTACTGTAAACTCCATGATATCGCTCCATCCGTCGCGCTTTCATTCCATTGTACCGTGGCGTTTAGTGCTTGACCACCTATACGGTATCCAAAGGTTAGAGCCGACGGAGAAAATCCGTGCTTTACAGGACGGCTCTCTCCTGCTAACATAAGCCAAACGTCCCATGAACGGGAAGAGCCGGGTGGCTCCTTAGAAAGTCGGACCTGATGAAAACCGACGTGTTGCCCGAGCCCGATTCCACCCGGGAGGATATCGGCGATGAGCCGATCGTAGTCCTGCGTTAGGGGCGTGAAGTGGATACCCCGAGGTTTTTGGGCTATCAACTAGGGTGGCACCGCGGTTATTACCGTCCCTAATCATTAGGGGCTTTTTTGTTTTTGCGGAACCCTTCATTCTACCTAGGAGGTCTCACCGTGTTTACCCCAGACATTCTACTTCCCGGGCCGACCCCGGTTCCGTTCGCCATCCAACAAGCCATGCTGACGCCCATGACGGATCACCGTGGCAGCACCTTCACTCCCGTTCTCGAACGCGTCCGTCAAAGGCTAGGAGAATTGTTTGCAGTGGGCCCCGATGGCGGGGCGGTGGTGCTACCAGCTAGTGGCACCGGTGCATTGGAAGCCACCATCCAGAATTTCTTTCGCGAGGATGATGCCGTTTTGGCAGTGTGCACCGGAGCGTTTGGCAATCGTTTCGCCGAAATTGCCGAACTCCATGGGCTTTTGGTCGATCGCTACACGGTGCCGTGGGGCCAAGCCTTCAACCCGACCCATCTCTTGACCCTTCTCGACCAAAGAGATTATCGCGGCGTTTTGCTAACCCATAACGAAACCTCAACCGGGGTAATCAATCCGATTCAGACGGTCCTGCAACAGATTAAGTCGTGGCCCCAAGCGAGCCGTCCTCTGGTGGTGGTCGATAGTATTAGTGGGGTGCCTGCAATGCCTATGGCCATGCACAGTTGGGGAATCGATGTCGCCTTGGCGGCCAGTCAAAAGGGGTTCATGTGCCCACCCGGACTCGCCATCATTGCTGCGGGTGCCCGGGGTTTAGAGCGGCTTCAAGAAAAGCGGTCGCACCGCTTTTACTTTGACCTCCTCCCCTATTTTGCAGGGAAGTTACCCTATACCCCCGCTACATCTCTGGTATACGGCCTTGACAAGTCTTTAGAGATGTTACAGGAAGAAGGCGCTTCGGTGAGGTATCGACGCCATCAACTACTGAGTCAGATAACCCGGTCCTTTGGTGAGGCTGCCGGTTGGAGACCATTAGTGGAAGCATCTGTAGCATCCCCCACCGTCACGGCGTTGGAAGTGCCAAACGGCCAATCGCCCAACCAAATTCGAACGCAAATCGCCGCACTCGGTCTCCAAGTGGCGGGCGGCATGGGCCCCTGGCACGACACCGTGATTCGCATCGGCCACGTGGGGGCCATCGCGCCCGCTTCCCTTTTTGCTGGATTAAGCATTGTGGCCCATGTGACCCCCCACCCCACCCGGGGATTGGACGCGGCGTGGCAACGATGGCACCAAGAAATTGATAGGGAGGCGATGATATGACCACGAAACCAAAAATATTAGTCACCGAAGCCCTAGGTCCCGCCGGATTGGCGTACTTACAAGAACGGGCTAACGTCGATGCCCACGACCTCTTGGCGCCCGAATTACTTCCTGACCAAATGGGTTCCTACGATGCCGTTATCATTCGGAGCGCCCATCGTTTGACCCGTGAACTGTTGGTGGATCGTCCCCGGTTACGCGTCGTTGCGCGAGCCGGGGCTGGGGTGGATAACGTCGACTTGGCGGCTGCCACGGAGTGCGGGATTGCGGTTATCAACGCGCCGGGTGCAAATGCCATCGCGGCGGCTGAGCATACCTTTGGTCTGATTCTCGCCGTCATGCGTAACATTCCCGAAGGCAACACGCATGTCCGCGATGGTGGCTGGAATCGACAGGCCTTTATTGGTCAGCAACTGTATGGCAAAACCTTAGGCATCATTGGTTTAGGTCGAGTCGGCAGAGAAGTCTCGCGTATCGCACGTGGGTTTGGCATGAACCTTTATGGGTACGATCCCTATATCAGCGATGAAATCTTTCGGACCCATGGCGTAACCCGTGCCCAAACCTTAGATGAACTGCTACCCAAGAGCACAATCCTTACGATCCATACCCCGAAAACCGGCCCCCATTTGGGCCAAACCGCCCTAGAAAAACTTCCTCGCGGTGCCGTCGTCATCAATGCAGCGCGAGGGGGCCTGATCGACGAGGCTGCCTTAAGTGATCTGCTCCACCGTGGTCATCTAGGGGGAGCCGGTCTCGATGTCTTTACCCAGGAACCTCTAGCTCGTAGCAATCGGCTCCTAGAGAACGGCCATGTGGTGATGACCCCGCATTTGGGAGGGTCCACGCACGAGGCCTTGGCGAATGTTGGGGTCATGACCGCTAAAGGCGTGATAGACGCCTTAGAGGGTCGCACTCCCCCCAACATCGTTAACGTTCCCATCCCTCCTTTGGAGTCCGACCGATTTCGTGCCCTGGATCGTCTCGCAGCACAGGTAGGGCACATTTTTGCAAGAACCACCGAACAGGCTGGACACACCCTGATTTTAAGCATCGTGGGTAAAATTCCTGACACGGCCAGTCTATGGCTCCGACAACGGGTGTTGGCTGCCGTGTTGAATGAGCGCCTAGACGATCGGGTGAACACGGTCAACGCCCTATTAAAAGCCGAAGCCCAAGGACTCCAGTTGTTGTTAGACGAGCGTTTCGACGCCTCCAGCCCGGCTTCGCTGGCCCTACGTTGGGAAGGAAATCCGGAGTCCGAGACAGAAGTCACCCTTCAATCGGACTCGGTGCATCTGAGGGCTATCCGGGGTATCCCGCTGGAGTTGCCGTGGCCGGAACGCGCCCTCGTGACGCGTCATCACGATGCGCCCGGAGTGGTCGGCAAGGTGGGCACATTACTAGGCGAGTTTGGTGTCAATATCGCGAACTTGCACTTAGGACGCCAAGCAGAAGGCGAAGACGCCCTGATGGTATTGGCCTTAGATGCTGAAATTCCGTCGGATGTGATTGACGCCCTAATGAACGTAGAAAACATTCATCAGGTCTATGTCTTTGGTTAAATCCTAGGAGACTTTTCATAAAATGGTTCCGCCCGAAACGACCTAGACGAATACACCATTCCCGGGATGCGGCAGACGCCGGATTCCGGGGCATTGGGCTGCAGTTGCTTAGAACAAAGTCGTCATCGTCCTCAGGCGGCGCTGGCTTGGTGCTGAGCGATAATCGCGCCCATGGCCAGTCTGGTCACCCACAGATACGGTCGACGGTAACTCACACGTTTGCTCTTGGGCAATGGGACGAAAAGCATCGGAGGGAAGCATAAGAATCACAGGAACAACCTCCTTGTTGGGTAAATAAGTTCCCCCGCGCACGGCCGTGCGGAACGCACGGGGAGTGGGGACAAGCCGTCCTGAGTAAATGGCTCTTCTATGCGAAAAGCGCCATCGGCAAACCGTATGCATGAGTTTTGCTATATAATGACTCCTGACGTATCGAAGGGGTTCATAATGCTAATTTTTATGGATGAATCGGGAGACACAGGCTTTAAGTTAGGTGAAGGGTCATCGGCATTCTTTGTTATCATGTTAGT
Organism: Bacillota bacterium; assembly: GCA_021795465.1. GTDB lineage: Bacteria > Bacillota > Sulfobacillia > Sulfobacillales > Sulfobacillaceae > JAKADJ01. The sequence goes on along the minus strand of JAJYPK010000128.1, from coordinate 1,223 downwards.
AATACATACATCCCCAGATAACTCAGGTTCACGGACCCAAGTGGAGTAAATATGGTAAAATGGATGCATAAGCCAATTGAAGGAGTGCACCATGACCTTACAGCAATGGCAAGATAAATTCGGTACGAATGAGGCCTGTTATGCGTATTTAGTGACGCAGCGGTGGCCCGATGGATTTATCTGTCCCAAATGTCAGGGAACCCGGTACTGGACCATTCAGCGGTCCGAACGGACCGCGCCTTTGTATGAATGCTCTCAATGTCATACACAAGCGTCGGTCACGGCGGGTACGATGTTCCATCGCACTAAAGTAGCGTTGCGTACGTGGTTTCTGGCTATTTATCTCATGGCTACAGATAAACGCGGAAAATCGGCCTTGGCGCTACACCGAGAACTCGGGTTGCCTTATGCGACGGCGTGGTTATTGCATCATAAAATTCAGCACGCCATGGCGGAACGCAATGCGCAGTACCAATTGGGGGGACTGTTGGAACTTGATGATGCCTATTTCGGCGGCGTGAGTCATGGACCAGGCAAACGCGGAAGGGGCATCGACCAGGATCCAGTGGTGGTGGACGTCAGTCTCACCGGGAAAGGTCGGCCGCAGTTTGCGTTCTTGGAAGCGGTACCGGATTTGACCAAAGAGACGGTGCTCCAGGTGCTCGAGAGGCGTGTAGAGAACTTGGGCACGTGGTTGAGTGACGGCGCGTCCATTTATGCCGCGGGGGCCAAGGCCCATCAGGCCGACCACAAGGTGACCCCCAGTGACGATCCGGAGGCACCCAAGGTCTTTCATTGGATCAATACGGTGATCAGCCTCGCCAAAACCTTTCTGGACGGGACGTATCATGGGCGCGGCCGCGCCCGACGTCAACTCTATCTCGAAGAGTTCAGCTATCGATTCAATCGTCGTTATCTCGGGACCCCCATCGCGGACCGACTCTTGACCGCTTGCGTTCAGGCGAAACCGCATCCGTACGGGGCCTGAGTGCTTCCTCACCCTTATCGGATGACCTACGTGGCATACATGTAATACAAATGGACAAACTAGTGGCTTTTTAATCCACTTTTCCCTTGGTTGTGCCCGGCCTTTTCTGCCCGCAGCAATTCCCGGGAGTTCTTTTTTACGTAAACTGGCCAGGACATGCGGGGCCGCACCGGTGCGAATGCGGGAATGGTCCTCGCGCCAGTTCACATCTCGGCTCCAGTGCACCTTGTTCTCG